>NZ_VPAO01000023.1:0-64071 GCF_013419235.1 Acinetobacter sp. YH12098 | reverse complement strand
GTAACTTGGACCAGTGTTGATCATTTAGCATTGTTCGAGGCATAGCGAGTGTAAAATTGGGTTTGGCGATTTAATTTTACTATCTCGCTATTTTTTTAATCAACAAATGTCAACAGACCCTATTTAAGATCTGATGTTACGCCCTTAAAATAATGACATATTTTAAAAATGATTTTTAAGCCTATTCGACGGAGTCTTACATAGGGTTTAAATAAAGGGATTAGCCTTCAGCTGGAGGTACTCTTACGAAACGTTGTTTCTCATTCGGCAAAATGAGAAGCGTGCTTCGCAAGGAAACCATCATGCGGTGCAATGCACCTCACCGACAAAACTCGTTCACTAGCGTCAAATTATTCAAAGTATCGCAAAAACATTTTTGAATAGATATAGTCTTATCTCAAACACTTGCGGATGACCTTACCGCGTATCGTTCTTTTATTTGAATCAAATAGCGCTTCTGATATTACTGCTTAACATCATTTATGATGATAAAACTTTCGATTTTAAAACATCAAAACAAAAAAAAAGACCACTCAATCGGAGTGGTCTTTTTTTGAATATGGTGGCTATGACGAGACTTGAACTTGTGACCCCCGCATTATGAGTGCGGTGCTCTAACCAACTGAGCTACATAGCCTTAAACTGTGCGCGCATTATGGAGGTATATTTAAATATCGTCAAGCCCATAATGCGCGTATTTGATCAAAATTTGTTGAAGTGAACCGATAAGCCGGGTTCTGTCGAGGACGATCATTCCTCTAGGCGTACAATCACTCATACGCTCAAGCGACCTACCCGGATCCAGCATGGGCCATGCCTAAAGGATCCCTATTTGGTCTTGCTTCCGGTGGGGTTTACCATGCCGTGAACTGTTACCAGACACGCGGTGCGCTCTTACCGCACCCTTTCACCCTTACCTCCGATTTCGATTGCTCGAAACCATAATGAAGGCGGTCTACTCTCTGCTGCACTTTCCGTCGGCTCACACCGCCCAGGCGTTACCTGGCACCTTGCCCTATGAAGCCCGGACTTTCCTCCCCTGCTTTAGTCACGGAGACCTATACACAGCAGCGATCGTCTGGTTCACTTCGGGGCGCATTCTAACAAATCTGACAACTAATTGCTTGATGTTTTTTGAGCAGTTAGTTTTTCGTACTTTTGTTGAAGCTGTTCCTGAGTTTCAGGATGTGCCGGATCCAATGGAATACAATCCACCGGACAGAACAACCGACATTGCGGTTTATCGTGATGCCCAACGCATTCCGTACACAAATCAGGGTTAATCTCATAAATGAGTTCCCCCATGAAAATCGCCTCATTGGGGCATACAGGTTCACAGACATCGCAGTTGATGCATTCATCAGTGATATATAAAGACACTCTACCAACCTTGCTGTTGTTTACGCTTAAAGGCTTCCACGACAGCTTGTGGTACAAACTGAGTGACATCACCATTTAAACGTGCAATTTCACGCACGAGCGTAGATGAAATAAACGAATATTGCTCTGATGGGGTTAAGAATACCGCTTCAAATTTACTGTCCAAACGGCGATTCATATTTGCCAATTGGAATTCATATTCAAAATCTGAAACTGCACGTAAACCACGTAATACGGCTGTTGCTTTTTGCTCGTTAAAGAAATTGACCAACAGCCCATCAAAACCTACAAACTCAACATTTGACAAATGACTTAAAGACTCTTGCGCTAGTGCAACACGCTCTTCCAGACTAAACACAGGGTTTTTGTGATGTCCAATTGCAATTGCCACGACAACTTCGTCAAACATGCGTGATGCACGTGTCACTAAGTCGATATGACCATTAGTAATTGGATCGAATGTGCCCGGATAAATTACACGAGTTTTAGACATCCAGTTGTACTCTGTTATTTTGTAGATGGGTATTTTAACAAAATCTTGATTTATAGGTGAAGTCAGCTTGTAAATTTAAAAACTTCATCTTATTCAAAGTTCGGGTACAATAGTGCTAAGTTTGGAAGTTTTTGATTATGACGAAAGCAGTAGTTAAAAAAAATAGTAGCAGTACGATTGCCCTCAATAAACGTGCGCGTCACGATTATTTCATTGAAGAAAAATTTGAAGCGGGTCTTTCATTACAAGGCTGGGAAGTCAAATCAATGCGCGCGGGTCGTATGACCATCGTAGAAAGCTATATTACGTTTAAAAATGGCGAAGCATTTTTATTCGGCGCTCAAGTGCAACCTTTACTGAGTGCTTCGACGCATGTGGTGCCTGAAGCGACACGTACTCGTAAATTATTGCTGAACCGCCGTGAAATTGAAAAACTACAAGGTGCGATTAACCAAAAAGGTTATTCATGTGTGCCTTTGGCATGTTACTGGAAAGGTCCTCATGCCAAGCTTGAAATTGCCCTAGTAAAAGGTAAGCAACTTCACGACAAGCGTGCAACGGAAAAAGACCGTGATTGGCAGCGCGATAAAGCCCGTATTTTTCATAAATAAGTTGTATAAAAAAACCTCCATTTTGGAGGTTTTTTTATTTTTAAATTGCAGATTTAGCAGAATTTCAACCCACCAAAACAGTTAGTCCGAACTTCCTGATTCCCCAAGACCTGATTTTTTAAAGTTAAATTGGCCGCACCGGCATTGCTGAGGTTAATTGAACCGACATTTTTATAAATCGGTAGACCAAATGCTGCACCAACAGCAGAACCTAACGGAATATAAATCGGTTCATTGGTTAAAATTTGCGATACTTTTTGTGCAACTTGTGGCAAGACGCCTGAAATATCTACTTCAGATGTTGGATTTAATTTGCCAATATTAATCGGGTCTTTAAATGACATCCACCAACCTGTACGTGCAATATCATCTGCATTGGCATCTGGCCAACTGATATCTTGAGATTGAAGCGATAAATAACCTGCTGTGCCATTTAATGGAATGTTATGAATCATATCTAAGGCTTGCTCAAAGGTAATGTTCATTTTCAAACCATCAATTGATGAGCCCGAATCCATAAAGAACTGCGCCCCTTCTACCCATAACAAATTACGGTCAAGTTTGACCTGCAAACTACCACTATCACGGTTGAGTTGAATCGACGGTACAGTCGCACTGATATTTTTGGCAACGGCTTGAGTTTGTCGTTTTCCGTTGATGGTAATTTCAGGGACGGTAAATGGCACATTCATTGAAGGAATTTTTAAACCCTTACTATTTTCAGGTTGGCTGACAAAGCTACGATCATTGTTCCAAATCGTATTAATCACCAAATTCCCCGATAAAGTCTCGCTACTGCTATCCCCAAAGATCGCTGCTTGGGTCTTTGCTGTCCCTGTAGTCGGTGCAATTTTCATATAACCGCTCAGTGACTTAATCCCGTCTGTCGGCGCACCCGTGTTTTGAATACCAGTGGTCAGTAAACCTGTAATTGATTCAGCACTGACACGGAAGCCTTTAACTTCTCGTAAAGCGGCTTGTTTTGGGTTTTTAATTGCAAATTCAATAAACGGATTTTTCAGTTCGGCACTTGTCGACGCTCGATCACCATTAAAGACGGGATTACCATTGGCATCGGTTGAAGTAGCATTACCACTCAGCGCTAGATGACGAATATCAATATCACAGCCATTTGACCCGTTTACCCCACCACAGCCGAGTTGCAAACTTTTGACATTGACGTTCAGATCCATAACCGCATCTAAACTGAGTTTGTAGAAACCAATATTTTCATCGACCATTTGTTGGTTGACTAAAACAGGATCGGTATAGGACATATTCATCAATGCAGCACCATTGATGGCAGATAATTCTTCATCGGCTAATCCCACCAAGCCTTCTGCTGCAAAAACAACGTCAGAAACACATAAGGTCAATGCCATTGCGACTATTGTTTTTTTCACGATTATTTAATCCTTTTTAATATTCCTCACTCATCCCGAGTGAAATTTATGAGAAGATTAAATCAATAGCGTTGGCGTAAATGAATAGCAATTTGTGACACACATCACAACTATATTATACAAAATGCCAATTTCCACGAATTTTAGGCCAATAAAAACCCCAGTAACATTTCCATCACTAGGGTTTTCAAAGATTTATAAATGATAGTTCAAACGATTTATTTACAAATTAATTAACTTTATTTAACAACAGCCCCAGATATTCACCAAACCAAATGGCAGTTTCTAAATCACCCGCAGGTGGCGTGACTTCAACAGGCGCATTATCCGATTGTGTCATTAAACCTAAAAAGCTCGACATCCGATTTAAATCTGTTGTGCTTCGTCCAGTTGGCATCAATGGAAGACCGCTCCACAACATGCCGTGCTGCATGGCAAATAAATTGATTTGCTGTAATACCGCCAATTTATCTCCACTTAAGCCGCCACCATTGGTAAAACCTGCGGCTAACTTGCCTTGCCATGTCCGTGCTAACCAACGTTTAGATGATTGCTCCATGAATAATTTCATAGCCGCACTCATACTGCCCATATAGGTTGGGCATCCAAAAACGATGGCATCTGCACTGTCCAATACATCCCAATCCACATGCTCTACATTCATGAGATGGACTTTTACACCGGCTTTTTCTGCACCTTGTACAATGAAATTCGCCACTTTGGCAGTGTGCCCGTAGGGACTGTGGTAAACAACAGCAAGAGATTTAGCAGTCAAAGACATAACATTTAAAAGTCGATAGATTCAGTCAAGTTTAGCATTTTCAAAGCATAAAGACGAATGTTGCCATGCGCCCTGTTTTCGCTTCGCGGCGATAAGAAAAATATTCTTCAGCTTGCAAAAAGGTACATTGGTCGCCACCTGTTACAGCTTTAACCCCATGTAATGCAAGAATATAACGCGCTATCGCATAAAGGTCAGCATAATATTTGCCATCCTTTACACCAGCTTTAAATGCACTTTCAAGTTCTGGATATTTGGAACAAAAGGCAGCTTTGACTTCTGCGCCAATTTCAAAACTCTCTTGGCAAATAGCTGCCCCCAACCAAGCCCATGTTGGCTGAGTGTACATGACTGCAATAGTGTTTTCCACAATACCATTTGCCAAGCCCTTCCAACCTGCATGCAGATTAGCAACTTCAGTCCCGTCAGCATTACCCAAAACCACGGGTAAGCAATCTGCGGTCATCATCATCAGGGCATGGTGTTTAGACTGCGTGACCATACCATCGCCTTCGGGTGCAACAAAGTTGATCTGTTCATCAATGCGATGGCATAGCGTACTGTGCGTTTGGTTCATCCAGCTGATTTTATTCACGCCATATTTAGCAAAGTCTTTGAGCAATTGCATCCGGTGCTTTTGCACACGCGCTGCATCATCTCCCACATGCAATGCCAGATTAAATCCTGCCAGTTCAGGTTGTTCAGCGGGTTGCGTCTGATCATGATGAACTCGAGTTTGTCCCACAAAAACACCCTGTGGAAGTCCCTGAACAAATTGCATGTTGCCGTCCTTTTCTATCTATGGCGTGTAAATCAGTTTAAAACTTAATAAGCTTTGTTTTCGCTACGTAAAACTTCAACCAATTGGTTAAAGTCTTCAGGCCATGGTGCTTCAAACATCATGTCTTCACCTGTACGTGGATGAACGAGACCCAATTTAACTGCATGTAACGCTTGACGTTTAAAGCCACGTAAAGTGTCATCTAATAACATCGACGCGCCTGCAGGCATACGTACACGTGGTACATACACTTGATCGCCAACGAGACCATGACCGATATAAGTAAAATGCACACGAATTTGATGGGTACGACCCGTTTCTAGACGTGCTTGAACGCGGGTAAAGTTTTGGAAACGTTCTTTCACATTATAGTGAGTCACCGCATCTTTACCGCCCGGCAAGACTGCCATTTTAATGCGATCAACAGGATGACGTTTAATCGGCTCATCCACTGTACCGCCGGCAATAATGTTGCCATATACGATCAAATCGTAAATACGGTAAACCGATTTCTTCGCCAATTGCTTACTTAAAGAAAATTGGGATTCGAGGTTTTTCGCAACTACCAACAGACCTGAGGTGTCTTTATCAATACGATGCACCAAACCTGCACGGGTCAACTCTGAAGATTTTGGGTAGTGATGCAAAATTGCATTCACCAATGTCCCTGTACTGTTTCCAGCGCCCGGATGAACAACCATACCGACAGGTTTATTAATCACCATAATATCGTCATCTTCATAGACAATATTGAGTGGAATATCTTCAGGTAAGCTACGTGTTTGTGCTTCTAACTCGACGTCTAAAGTCAGTAACTCTGTGCCTTCGCATTTGTACTTTGGTTTCACAGTGTTACCATTGACCAACAAATGGCCCTCTTTGAGCCACTGTTTTAGCTTTTCGCGAGAAAAATCAGTCCAAACCAGTGCTGAAACCTGATCAATACGTTGTCCTAAATAGCTTTCATCCAATTGAAATTGCAACGATAAACGTGTTGCAGTTGAGTCTGAAGTATGGTTATCTGCATCCTCAGAATCTTCAAGTAAATTGAAATCAGTTTCAGGGAAATTAGAATTGGAAGATTGTGCTTGACTCATTTGCTCATTCAGACAAAAGTGGTTTAATAGTTCAATTGTAGCTCATTGCCCGTATTAACAGAGGAATTTTTATGTCGCTACCAAAATATAAAATGACAATGCTTGCTCTAACAATAGGCATTGCATCGGCAATGGTAGGCTGTAGCAGTAATCCAAAGAAAGAAGTGGTCGACACAGGTCCACAATCAAGCGAACAGATTTATATCGAAAAAGCACAAAAAGCGCTTGAACGTAACCAATATACAGATGCAGCAAAACACCTTGAAGCTCTAGAGACCTACTACCCTACAGGTAACTATGCGCAGCAAGCACAACTTGAACTATTGTATGTAAAGTTTCAGCAAAAAGACTATGAAGGTGCGATTGCACTTGCAGACCGTTTTATTCGTATGAACCCACAACATCCGCAAGTTGATTATGCGTACTACGTGCGTGGTGTTTCAAACATGGAGCAAAACTACAATGGTTTGCTTCGCTATACTTCTTTAAAGCAATCGCATCGTGATGTGAGCTATCTCAAAGTGGCTTATCAAAACTTTGTCGACTTTATTCGTCGCTATCCATCGAGTGAATATGCAGTCGATGCCGCACAACGTATGAAGTTCATCAGTCAAGAATTGGCTGAAAGCGAAATGAATGCGGCACGTTTTAATGTGAAGCGTAAAGCATGGTTAGCTGCTGTTGAACGTTCACTTTGGGTGATCGAACATTATCCGCAAGCGCCACAAGTTCCAGAAGCTCTAGCGACTGTAGCCTATGGTTATGACAAACTTGGTGATAAAACCACGTCTCAGCAATACATTGAAGTACTTAAACTGAACTATCCAAAACTTGTGAAGTCAGACGGTACAGTCAATATGCGTGCTGCACGTAGTGAAGGCAGCTTCCTTAACCGTGCAACCTTAGGTATTTTCGGTAAAGAAGCACAGACGATGTCTGAGCAAACCTCTACAGACGTAGTTGAAACCGATGAAGAAAAACGCAGTTTAACCAATCGTTTAAGCTTTGGCTTATTGGATCGTCCTCATAGCGAAAAAACTGAGTCGTCAGAATCAGCTGAATAATATAGTCGCAACGAAGGTCGATTTTTCACAAAGGGCAAGTTAGAATACTTGCCCTTTTATCTTTTCAGGATCTACAGATTCGGTTAGATTAAAAGGTATACAATAGTTCGATGGACGATGCTGTACTGCATCTCCACCTGAACTTACAGCATTGCTGATTTCAACATATTTCACGAACTGCCCAAATTCAATAGATAGACAGATAAAACAGCATGGCCATTCCTCAACATACAATTGATCAAATTTTAGATCGCACCGATATTGTCGATGTGATTGGTCAATTTGTGAAATTGAAAAAGACTGGACGCACCTACTCAGGATGCTGCCCATTCCATCAGGAAAAATCGCCATCTTTCCATGTCTATCGTGATAAACAATATTTTCACTGCTTTGGTTGTCAGGCCAATGGTAATGCCATTCGTTTTTTAATGGATATTGCTAGCCGTAACTTCATCGAAGTAATGAAGGATTTATCTAGCCAAACGGGTATTGAACTACCGAAAGACAATAACGATTCCAATAAACTCAAATATAAACGCGAATCTAAACCCAAACCTGTACAAAAACCTCCAATCGAAGCAAAAGCTCTGCCACCCAAAACAGGCGAAACCGACACAAATTCTGCTGCAGTAAATTTCGAACACGACCCATTTGCTGAGTTTCAAAATAACGAAGATGCCTTTTATGGGAACGATCCGTTTGCTCACTTTGACCAAGTTGCCAATGGTTTTGAAGATGTGCCGCAAGACGGAAACTTATATGACTTGCTGGAAAATGTCGCACAGTTTTATGAGCAACAACTTCCGCTCAGTCCAATTGGGCAAGCTTATTTTAAACAACGGGGTCTCAGTGCAGACACCATCGCCTATTGGCGTTTAGGCTATGCCCCTGAAGATTGGCAACATCTGGAAAAAGCCTTTCCACAAGATATCGAAGGACTCAAACTTCTCGGTTTGATTCGCACCAGTGATAGTGGTCGTGACTTTGACTTACTGCGTGAGCGAGTGATTTTCCCGATTCGAGATGCGAAAGGTCGCGTGGTCGGTTTTGGTGGTCGTGCCCTAAATGATGAAATCAAACCGAAGTACATCAACTCCCCTGACTCTGAAGTTTTCCATAAAAACCAGTTACTTTATGGTTTATATGAAGGCCGTAAACAAAAAGCCCAAGATTGGTTAATGGTCGAAGGTTATATGGATGTCATTGCCCTACAGCAATATGGCATTCATGGCGCTGTAGCGACTTTAGGGACTGCCAGTAATACTGAACATTTAAACATTTTATTTAAGCAAAATAGCCGTATTACTATTGCATTTGATGGTGATGCCGCAGGTCAAAAAGCAGCTCGTCGTACGCTCGAAATTGCACTGCCATTACTGAATGATGGACGTGAACTTAAATTCTTTGTTTTGCCAAATGACCACGACCCAGATTCACTGATCCGCCGTGAAGGTATTGAAAATTTTCGACGTTTACTGGACACCTCACCGCTACTTTCTGAGTTTGTTTTTGCACATTTAACGCAAAATCATAATGTTGCTTCGCCTGAAGGTAAAAGTCAGGTGATGGGCGAACTGAGACAACTGACTGAACTGTTGCCGAAAGGTGGTTCATATCGTTATTTGCTACAGCAATATTTCCGTGAAAAATTAGGGTTTAGCCGAAAGTGGCAGCCTCAAGTCAATAATGATGCATCATTGAGCTTTAGTACAAAAATTGATGCCGAAGAATATGTGATTGCGATTTTGATCAATCATCCTTATCTCTACATTCATTTTGAGCCTTTACGCGCCTTAGTTTCACAAGATCTCTTGCTTTATCACGTTTTAAATATTTTCAATGTGATTTTTGATGAATTGCCTGATGACCCAGAGTTATCGACCTATTATGTACTCGGTGCATGTGCAGCGCATCATCATGAATTACAACATATTTTAGAGCATGCCAATATCAGTGACTATACGTCATCACCTGAACAGGCAGATAAACTTGCAGCAGATTTATCGACAAAATTGCAATATCAATTCTTACAACTCAAGATCAAGTCGAATAAGTTTTCTAGCCTTGCTGAAATGCGTAATTTAAAACAACGTATTTATGATATTGATAAAAAAAGATCGCTCACCCTCCTTGAAGATTAAGTTTTAACTTCAAGTTCAAGCTGTGAACGACATGCTATTCAATGAATCAGCTTATTTATTTTTTTGGTTTACGGCGATTTTCAGCCACATTAACTAAATTTTGTTCTAACATTTCAAAATAAGCAGGGTCTTCCGCCATTGCTGCATTTCGCAGCACGATAGAAGTTGGATGCAGCAACTTTTGGGTTAAACGATGTGACATTTCTTGCATAATCTTCGCAGCATCTTCGCCCTTTTGTAGACGATTCAGCGCCAAAGCCAGTTCTTCTTGACGCAATGACTCACCATGTTCACGGTATGCATGAATCGTCGAGCCAGCCAAATTCACTTTTTGCTGCGTGATTAAATCTGTCGCAAGCTGATTGACCATGACTTCGGCTTCAACTGCCGCCTGACGACGCTGAGCCAAATTTTCTTCAATGACAGTTTGCAGGTCATCGACACCATATAAATAAACGCCATCTAGACTTTCAACTTTGGCTTCAATATCTCGTGGTACAGCCAAATCAACCAATAGCATTTGTTTATAACGACGTTTTTTCAGTGCTGCTTTGACATCCGCAAAATAAATCACTTGATGCAAGCTTCCGGTACAACTTGAAATTACATCTGCACGATGTAAATTGTCTGCCAAATCTGCAAAATCAATAATTTCAACTTCTACACGATGAGCAATCTCTTGCGATAAAGCTTCGGCACGGGCACGTGTACGGTTACAGATAATAATTCTGCCCACACCCATTTCGGCCAAATGCTTTGCAACCAAGCTATTCATTTCACCAGCAGCAACAATCATCACCGTCAATTTTTCAGGCTGACTAAAGACCTGTAAAGCGAGCTGAGCAACAGCATAGCCCATCGACACCGCATGACTTCCAACGGCTGTTTCAGAACGCACACGTTTTGCCGCATAAAAGGCATATTCAAAAATACGGTTTAAATTTGGGGAAACGGTTTCGGCATCTTTGGCTAAGGACAAAGCCGTTTTGACTTGACCTAAAATTTGAGGCTCACCAAGCATGAGCGAATCCAAGCCGCTAGCCACACGCATGAGGTGTGTCACCGCTTGTGCATTTTCATAACGATACACATGATTTGACAATTGCTTTACATCGATACCATTTGATTGGGCGAGCCAATTCAATACCACGTCTGCATTTTCAGACATCGCATAGACTTCGGTACGATTACATGTAGACACCACCACCATGTCATTGAGTTCAGGCGTATGGCTTTGCTGTTCAAGCAGTGCAGTTAACTTTTCAGGGTTAAATGCAATCTGTTCACGCAGCTCTACAGAAGCGGTTTGATGGTTGACACCCAATGCAAAGAAAGACATATCAGATCATCATTTCGCTAAATTTATGCTATTGTGCAACATCGATGTCATAAAAAGCATTACTTGGATCAAGAAAAATTGCGTCTAACAAATAGCCGACTGAACGGCCAGACAATAAAGCAGTATTCTACCACATTCTTACTTGTCGGTAGCATGGCTTCTACTGCCCCAATTCGGGCCGTGGGAGAAGTTTACCATGCAAATTCAGGATATGATGCAATTAAACAAAGTATGATTGCGGAATTTGCCTTAGCCTATAACGACATTCCAACCGCGCTTCATAATTACACCGTGCTTGCAATCAAAAGCAAATCCACCATGGTCAAACAGCGTGCTTTAAACGTTGCTATTGAGCAAAATGATTTACAAGCAGCCTTAGATATTGCTACACATTGGGTTGTGCAAGAACCTGAAGATGTACCAGCATTATTTTATTTATCACATATTGCTTTGAAAGCCCATGAATATGAGCTTGCCGCCGAAACACTTGATAAAATTTTAACCATTGACCCAAATGCAGATTTAGAACAAATTTTGGCGGGTATTTCCCCTGAATCAGAGGAAGATCGCGCTTATCTGATTCAAGCACTGACCGCTAGCAAGGAAAAAACCAACCCTTCTATTTTGGTCTTAGTCGCAGGTTTACAAGCTCAAAATGGTGCCTTTGCTGATGCCTTAGACACCATTAATTTAGCACTGAAAAAACGCCCGAAAGTGACTGGCTATATCTTAATGAAAGCCAATTTACTTATGTCGTTGGGTGATGAAGACGAAACCTTAATATGGTTCGAAAAATCGAGCCGCAAACACCGCAATAATATGGAAGTTCGCTTAGCAGAAGCAAAATATTTAATTAAAATCAATCAGTCAGAATTAGGTCTAGAAAAACTCGAAGATATACTAAAGAAATGGCCATCTGCTGAAGAACCGCTATTTATGGCAGGTTTGACCAGTATTGACTTAGAGCTTTATGAAAAAGCCGAAAAGTATTTGGTGGAGTTACGTTATTCGAGCAAATACCAAAATGAAGCGTATTACTATCTCGCAGTAAATGCTGAACGCAAACAGCATTATGAAACGGCAAAAGCCTATTATCGCCTTGTTGATGGCAGTCTTTATACAGTTTCACGTCGCAATATGATCAGCATTTTTAGCCAGCAAAATAAGCTGCATGATGCACTGCGCTTTTTAACCCAAGAGCGGGTTAATTATCCTCAACATGCCAGTTTCTTATATCTTGCTCAGGCAGATATTTTAAAACGCATGAACAATAAAAAAGCAGCAGTCCGTTTGCTTGATGAAGCGGTAAGAAACTTGCCCGAAGATCCTGAGCTCATTTATGCCGAAGTTCTACTGCTCGACGCCCATCAAGATAAAGATAGACTCGACCAATTACTAAAACAATTACTTGAAATTGAACCCAATAGCCCGACCTATTTAAATGCATATGCCTATACCTTGGCGGTACAAAATAGACGCTTAGATGAAGCCCGAAAATACGTCGAACATGCCTTAGAATATGCTCCTGAGCAAGCTTCAATCTTAGATACGTTCGGTTATATTTGTTATTTGCAAAATGATTTTAGTACATCTGCATCTGTTTTGGCCAAAGCGTATGAACTGAGTAATAGTTTAAAAATTGGCATTCGCTACGCACGATCAGTCTTCATGCAAGGTGATATGAATAAATTTGACGCGTTGTTACAACAACTCCAACAAAAACATCCGAATGATCCGCAATTAGAGCAACTACATTCGTTATTGTTACCCCAACCCATGAAAAAGAGTTAAAAAGACTTTATGCAAGTATCTTCAAAATTTGGGGTATCTGCCCTGACCTGCTGCGCTTTATTTTTTACCGGTTGTCAGCAATACGTTAAAACACCCGCTCAACCTAGCCCAGAAGAAGTCGCTGCCAATCAATTTAACTTACAAGGTAAGATTGGTGTGCGCACGCCACAACAGTCAGGAAGTGCTTTTTTTACGTGGGTTCAAGACCGCAATGAATATGACATCGAACTGAGTGGCATCTTGGGTGTTGGAAAAACTCAAATCAGCGGTAAACCCGGTCAAGTTCAGTTAAACAGTGCAAAAACCGGTTTAATTGAAGCAGAAACACCTGAAGAATTACTGGAACGTGCTACTGGTTGGCAAGCTCCCATTACCCACCTCGTCGACTGGGTACAGGCGCGCCCTGCAACCACACAAGCAAAAATTCAACGCGATACTGCACAGCGCCCACAACAGATTATTGAAGATGGTTGGACGGTTGACCTAAGCTATAACGAGACTGCGACGGTACCGAACAAGTTAATTTTAAAACAAGCACTTGAATCCGGTCAGGAAAACCGTATTACAATGGTGATTCAAAATCGTTAATTTGCCTAAAAGCTGAGCTATGACTTCTGTGATTCGTGTACCTTCTCCTGCAAAACTCAATTTGTTTTTGCACATTACTGGCCGACGTCCTAATGGATATCACGAATTGCAGACGATTTTTCAGCTCATCGATTTATCTGATTGGATGGAATTTCACCCACTTGCAAATTCTGCTGATGAAAATTTTATTCAAATTGAGGGCTTAAACAGCGTCAATCTAGAGCAAAATTTAATTTATCGTGCTGCTCAAATACTCAAACCGTTTGCTAAAGCACTGACTGCACAAAAAATCCACATCGAAAAAAATATTCCGATGGGTGCAGGGCTCGGTGGTGGTTCATCCAATGCAGCAACAACCCTTATTGTGCTCAATCAACTGTGGAAATGTGGTCTAAATACTGAACAACTAGCAGAACTCGGCTTACAACTTGGGGCAGATGTTCCCGTGTTTGTACATGGTCTAAATGCATGGGCTGAAGGCATCGGTGAACACTTAACATTCATAGATTTAGCTCAAAAACAGTACATTGTGCTGAAACCTGACTGTTTTATCAGCACTCAACTGCTTTTTTCACAAAAAACGTTGACAAGAGACTCAAAGCCCACTAAATTTTGCGGCTATCAGGAAACGCCATCTGATTTTGGAAATAACTTTGAGTCTGTGGCACGAAGCTTATATCCCGAAGTCGATGAAGCAATGCAGTACTTAGATCAGTTCGGTGCCGCAAAGCTTACAGGTACAGGTGCTTGTGTATTTACTGAAGTAACTGAAAATATGAATATTGATGACATATTGAAAAATGCACCATGTAAATCTTACTTGGTTCGCAGTTTACAAGAATCACCATTACGTCATTTTGAAGTTTGATATAGGGGCGTCGCCAAGTGGTAAGGCACCGGGTTTTGATCTCGGCATCCGTTGGTTCGAATCCAGCCGCCCCTGCCATCATTTTTCACCTGTAGATGTAATTGCTGTAAAGTATTAGGGGCGTCGCCAAGTGGTAAGGCACCGGGTTTTGATCTCGGCATCCGTTGGTTCGAATCCAGCCGCCCCTGCCATTTACTTTATTCGCTATTTCATCAATTTAGGGGCGTCGCCAAGTGGTAAGGCACCGGGTTTTGATCTCGGCATCCGTTGGTTCGAATCCAGCCGCCCCTGCCATTTACTTCAAAAAAGACAGAGCATAATTTGCAGTATCTTTGTTGTTTCAACTTGACAAAATACCGCAAAAATATTAAAGTTCTGCCGCATTAGGGGCGTCGCCAAGTGGTAAGGCACCGGGTTTTGATCTCGGCATCCGTTGGTTCGAATCCAGCCGCCCCTGCCATCTAATTCCCTAATTTGCCAACCGCCAAGGGTGCTTCATGCCCAATCTTGTCGTTTTTAGTGGATCTGCACATCCACAATTCGCCCAAAAAGTCGTTAGCCACCTTCACATCCCTCTAGGTGCTGCATCTGTAGGTCAATTTTCTGACGGTGAAATCGCTGTCGAAATTACTGAAAATGTTCGTGGTAAAGACGTATTCATCGTACAACCAACTTGTGCCCCAACTAACGATAACCTTATGGAAATCTTAGTTATGGCTGATGCTTTGCGTCGTGCAAGTGCTGGTCGTATCACTGCTGTCATTCCTTACTTTGGTTATGCTCGTCAAGACCGTCGTCCACGTTCAAGCCGTGTGCCAATTACAGCAAAAGTTGTTGCAGATATGCTCACAACTGTTGGTATTGACCGCGTTGTCATGATCGACCTTCATGCTGACCAAATCCAAGGTTTCTTCGATATTCCTGTAGACAACATTTACGGTACTCCTGCGCTTTTAGCAGATCTTCGTCAACAGTCACACGACAACTTAATGGTTGTTTCTCCTGACGTTGGTGGTGTAGTACGTGCGCGTGCTGTAGCTAAGCAAATGGGTGATATCGATCTTGCGATCATCGACAAACGCCGTCAAAAAGCGAATGAATCTCAAGTAATGCACTTGATCGGTGACGTTAAAGGCCGTGACTGTGTCATCGTTGATGATATGGTGGATACAGCAGGTACATTGTGTAAAGCTGCTGACGCACTAAAAACTTTTGGTGCTCGCAAAGTTGTTGCTTACGCAACTCACCCAGTACTTTCTGGTAAAGCTTTAGAAAACTTGAAAAACTCTGTGATTGACGAATTGGTTGTAACAGACACCATTCCGCTTTCAGAAGAAGCTCAAGCTCTTGGTAAGATTCGCCAAGTTTCAGTTGCAAGTATGGTTGCTGAAACAATTCGTCGTATTAACAACGAAGAATCTATTAGCGCAATGTTCGATTCTTATCTATAATATAGCGCTAAATTTAAAAGCCCTGCCTTTTGGTGGGGCTTTCTATCACTAGACTGGTCGAAGGTCTAGTCAATTAAACTTAAATAGGAATGTCTATCATGGCAAACTTCGTATTAAATGCAGTAGCACGTGAAGAAGCAGTACAAGGGAAAGGTTCGAGCCGCCGCCTTCGTCTTCAAAATAAAGTACCAGCAATCATCTACGGTGGTGCAGCTGAACCTGTAGCAGTTACTTTAGAGCTTCGCGAACTTGTTAAAGCTTTAGAAAACAACGCTTTCTTTGAAGAAGTTGTTGAAATTAACATCGACGGTAAAGCTGAAAGCGTTAAAATCCAAGCTTTACAACGTCATCCAGCTAAAAACACTCCTATGCACGCTGACTTCAAACGCGCATAAGTGTTAAATGGTGTAAATGAGTGAGTAAACTTTCACTGATTGTTGGTTTGGGTAACCCAGGTTCTGAGTGTGCCCAAACCCGCCATAATGCAGGCTTCTGGTTTGTAGAACGCCTTGCAGAACAATATGGCATCCAACTTAAAGCTGATCCTAAATATAAAGGCATCAGTGGTCGTGGTAATATCGAAGGTCAAGACGTTCGTCTGCTGTTACCTACAACCTTTATGAACCTCTCTGGTCAAAGTGTTGTTCCCTTCGCCAAATTCTATCAAATTGCTCCTGAAGCAATGCTTATCGCACATGATGAACTTGATATGAACCCTGGTGTCATTCGCCTGAAAACTGGCGGTGGTCATGGTGGTCATAATGGTTTACGCGATATCGTCCCGCATATTGGTCCAAATTTCCATCGTTTACGTATTGGTATTGGTCATCCTGGTTCTAAAGAACGTGTCTCAGGCCATGTTTTAGGTAAAGCACCAAGTAGTGAACAAGGCTTAATGGATGATGCTATTGCACATGCCTTATCACGTACTAAATTGTTGGTAAGTGGTGAGATTCAGCAAGCCATGAACCAGATCAACGCTTACAAATAGAACTGACAATTCCACAAATTGTTGAACAATACTTATTGCCATCTGAATGATTTCAGAGCAAAATGCGCTTGCATTTGACTGCTCACCCAGCATTCAAGAGATTGTTCCACCATAAGATACGATCTTAGGTCTACCAAGGAGACGCTAGCCATGCTATCTCGTTTATTAAAAGCTAAAATCCACCGTTGCGTCGTTACACAAGCAGAATTACATTATGAAGGTTCTTGTGCAATTGACGGTATTCTTCTAGATTTAGCCGGTATCCGTGAATATGAAGAAATTCATATGTGGAACGTGACTAATGGTAAGCGTTTTACCACTTATGCCATTCGTGGTGAAGAAGGTTCTGGCATTATCTCTGTAAATGGCGGTGCTGCTCACCAAGCAGATATTGGCGACTTGATGATTATCGCAACTTTTGGCGATTTCACAGAAGCCGAAGCAAATGCACATAAGCCACGCTTAGTCTATGCGAACCCAAATAACACAGTGAACCACACAGCGAACTGTATTCCAGTTCAAGTTGCTTAATTCAAGTATTTAAAAATTCTAAAAAGCCCGCAAAATTTGCGGGCTTTTTTATGGCTGAACTATGCATTATTGACTGCAAAAATTCAGTATTACACATATATCCCTACCCAACGCAACATCTCAACTTATTTGTCTACCCTGCTCTCGGGCCCTTCCACCATGCTTGATTTTGTTTACAATCAAAGGGCTGTAAATGCTCTCCGACCAACCCCACCAACAAAGGCTGACCATTTTCTTGTACCTTTAGCTCTGCATATTGCGCATCGCGATAGCACGCTTCCAAGCCTTCAGCAAATAAAAAGCTGCTCGCCGCGGGATATAAACCCTCAAATCTATTGTCAGGATTTTTGAGCACCAGTTTTGTAGATGAGCTTGGATACTGCGCTAATAACTCTGGGTTGAAACTGGTTCGAATCACTCTACGCTGTGCATCAAGTTGCGCATAACTCACAATACTGTTTTGATCTACAAAATAGTCACGGTGTACATTTTCTTCTTTGTTCACTTTGGCTGTCTGCCTATTGGCAGATTGCTCTTCAGAAGGCTGACTACCAAAATAGAGCTGATAATTCAAGGCCATATAATCTCCTTGAATCAAAGAGCGAGGGTCGACAGGTTGCAGCTTTACATAAATACTCTGACTGTTTGCCAGATGCCATTCATGCCGTGCAATCATCAGTACAAATAAAAGAATACTGAGTACAGCCAAACCAATAGGAAGCATTTTTTTATTGAGTATGTTCATCATGCTCCTTCCCCTTGTTTATGCTGTATCGCAGTTAACATTTTGGTGATGCCAAGCAGCAAAAGACCAGAGATCAAAATCGTTAAACTTTTCAGTAAAAAGCTCAACCCTAAATTGTAATACAGCATCCATAAGCTAAAAATGATCAACACGATGCAAAGGGCTTTAACCAAAGATTGCTGATAGACCTGCGCCCATGCCAATAAAACCAATAACAAGAAAATTTCAAAATAGCCCATCGCAATCAGCACAAGGCCCAATAGCAGTAACAGCCATTTTTCGCGCCCCGTCTGTTTTTGCTGATTTGCGATGTAAAGGCCAAGCCAAACCACAGGCAGCAGGTAACCGACAAACAGGTCAAGAACACCATTTTGGGTCTGTTCAAACTGTAGAATGTTATTTGACAACGTCTGCAACACCACACCCGCCAATACGATGCATAACATCCATAACACAATGCTTTTTCGATACATCGAGTGCAACCAAGCTGTTGCACTCCCGAGCAAGAAAATCAGTAGAATATAATTCAATCCAATCACAGCTAAGATGACATGTTCATTGCTCATAAAAAGATCGGCATCAAATAGTGTGGCCACTGCAAGGCCGTATCCTGCAATGAGTTGAATAAAAACAATAAACCAATGCATTCGACTAAACAAACAGAGCAATATAACGCCAATTTGCAACACTAAAATAAACGAAATGCTATTGGTTAAGCTCTCTGTATGAATGAAGACCGCAGATTGGCCACATACCCATAAGCAGTAAGCAAATTGGCGACTAAAGATACTTTTAGCTCGTCGAATCAACCACCAAGCCACAGCTACAAAAACTAAGCCCATGACGATCGAAAACGCCATCCAATAGGTCAGCAATAAGCTCGATAAAATAATGCCTGCCAACCATGCCCCAATCGCTAAAGGAATAACCGCAAATTTAGTCTGTGGCAGAAATTTCATCAGTGCCCAACTGATCACCGCAAACCAAGCAAATATCAGCAAAGCAAAAACCAGCAATCCTGCAATCGAATCTGATAAAATATGTTCTGCCCATTGGAAAATCAAAATACTGAAACTCGCGGCAAGACCCGCGGCTTGTAAACTGGTTTCTAATGCACGCTGTTGTCGATAAAAATAGATAATCAGATAAATTGGAAGCAACAATGCAAAAATTAAATATTGCCATTGATACTGATCTGCCCCATTTCCGCAGTATAAAAACATGCAATACATCGACATTAATGTAATGAATGCAATAAATACAAAGCGCAGTGCAGCATAATATTTCAAACACAAGGTCACACATATTGCCGTCAATATATTCATACAAAGTAAATACCACCATGAATGATCAACGATTAAATAGCTTTGTTTAAAATATAAAAATAATGCCAATTGACTGATCAAACACAGTAGCGTAAAGACTCCGATATTCGGTCGATATAACCAAGGTAAAAGCAGCAAAGCCCACACCAAAAACAACAGATAACTGTCTGCACCTGTTTGATAGACCTGCCCAATCACAGCCAAACTCAATCCAAGCAACAAAGCACTTAAAGTATCTAAACTTTGCTGAATCCAAACACGACTTGCAACATATACACTCGTCACAGCACTCAGCAGCAACAGCAACATTGGAATTGCCAATTGGATGAATTTTGGCAACATCAACCAGTTTGCCGCGATCAAATACACGAAACTGGCTGCTATCAGTGCAACACCGATTACTTGCAGATACCGAATAACCTGTACATCTTGGAACAGATCTGTTGAAAACTCTTGATCTAACTGTGAATGATGCAGCTTTATATTCTGCTGCTGAGAATGCTGAGGAGCGGTCATTTTTTATCATTATGCAATCATGGTTGATTTATCGGCACGATAGCATGCTTTGACACACTTTATATAAATGCTTACAAATCCAATCTTATAACTTTACTTATCTAAAATTTTGCAAATGATTCTAAGCAATAATCCCCCATCATCACTCAAACAGGTCTATACTCAAGACACATCGCTTCAGGGCGGGGTGAAATTCCCCACCGGTGGTAAATTTGCTGGGTTGAAAGCCCTGCAAAAAGCCCACGAGCCAATCGTTTGAACACGATTTGCAGATCAGGTGCAATACCTGAGCCGACGGTATAGTCCGGATGAAAGAAGACGACGTCACATCTCTATATCATTGATCATTTTCAATATATATCGTAACGCCACTATTTCACATGTCCTGAAATGTTCAACCGTATCTAAAATTTACGCGAGCGTTTCAATGTCTAGTTTAATTCAACCCGAAATTTTCTTTTCTGCCCTTCCACCTGCAGAACAGCGCATGCTGCAAGCCTTAGAAGACATTCGTCAAGGCAAGCCTGTTTTAGTCATGGACGATTTTGACCGTGAAAATGAAGCCGACCTGATTGTTGCAGCAGAAACACTGACTGTAGAAACCATGGCACGTATGATTCGTGACGGTTCAGGGATTGTTTGTTTGTGTTTAACCGATGCTCAGGCTAATCATTTAGAACTTCCACCCATGGTATCTGATAACTCTAGCCATTTTAAAACTGCCTTTACCGTAACCATTGAAGCTGCGGAAGGTGTTACTACTGGCGTTTCAGCAAAAGACCGAACAACAACAGTCAAAGCCGCAATTAAAGATGGTGCTGTGGCTAGTGACTTAAACCGTCCGGGTCATGTTTTTCCTTTACGTGCGCGTGAAGGCGGCGTATTGACCCGTCGTGGACATACTGAAGGGACTATTGATTTGGCACGTCTGGCCGGTTTAAAACCCGCAGGTGTTTTGTGTGAATTAACCAACCCAGACGGCACAATGGCCAATGGCGTACAAGTTTTAGCGTATGCACAAACCCATCATTTGACTGTACTCACCATTGAAGAAATTGTGCAATATCGTTTACAGCACAATCTCTAGTGCGAATTAATTAAAGCTCTACACGTTCATAAAAAGGCTGACTGAATCAGCCTTTTTATTTTTTACTGCATATTTCAAATTAAGAATTAAACCGTGAATATGCTATAGATCCCGTAGATGGCAACTACCATTAAAATCACCCCACACAGGGCCAACAATTTTTTATACCAGCGAGATTTCGACAATCGATGAAAAGACAAATACACCAAAGACAAGGTTGCGAAATCTAAAACGATCCAACTCAGGGTCAACACAATTAAACTCAGATTAAGATGAGGAGTAATTCCTACAAACTGCGGAAAAAATGATGCGAAAAAAATAATATCCTTAGGATTTGAAATTCCCACGATCAATCCTTTCTTAAAGCCCCTTTTGCTGCTTTTAACTGCAGAGATTGCTCAGTGGGCTGTGTCATCACTTCTTTTAAAATATCAAACCCAATATAAGCAATATATAAACAACCCAATATTTTGATGCCATCGAGCCAGTGCGCATTCACATTTAAAATGCCTTTTAAAATACACACAGACAGTACGATCAAAATCAATGACGCAAAATTCGTCCCCACAATGGTTTGAAATGCCTTTTTATATCCGCCTTGTAAACCTGCACTCGCGACCAACAGCATCACAGGTCCAGGTGTTGCAATCATCACGATGACTGCAACACAATATAAAAAGTACTCCGAATAATTCACGCTGAGATTCCTTCACTTATTTTTTTACATCACGATAAATTTCATAAATAAAAAAAGAGGACTTAGTCCTCTTCATCCATGTTTTGCAATAAATGCAAGCGAATGGCATCTGCTCTTAAAAATGCCAAATCATAGCTGGCTGTGGCGAGTGCTAAAACACGACGCTCAAATTCATCCCACAACGGTCGCACCTGTTTGTAATGTATCCCGAGTCCACTTTCATCTGTGAAATGACGGTTTTTTTCGCAGAGCTTGAGTGCGTGATACAGTTTACGGCCTTTGCTTGCATCTGGACGTAAGCGAACTCGCTTAGACAAGACAAAGCCTTCGACATGGATGATATCTGCTTGCGGCAACATCGGTATTAAAATTTGATCTAATTGTGCATCTAAACGACACCAAATGGCCGTGTGTTGCTCTGCTGTATAGGTATTCCATTTTATGACTTCATGGTTAAAGCGGCGGCAACCACGACAGACTGAATCACCAAATACCGTAGAACAACGCCCTGCACATGGGGTTAACGAGGCAATTCGACGATCAGTACTCAAAACCGGCTCCATTCAATCAATATTTATGGGATAAAAACAACTCGGCATGACTATACACGCTAAAACTACTGAAATGAAGCTATGATCAAATGTGTGGTTAAAAGCCATCGCTTTACTCGCTTATTCATCCAAATCACGGTAGAATGTGCGCCTTAATTTTTATCCTGTTTATTCATTTGGAGTACTCCATGAACGCTACTGTAGAACAGCTTGCACCTGTAGAACAGCAAGCGACCTCTGGTTGGGTTGTTGCCGCACTTTATCAATTCAAAGAAGTTCAAGATCCTGCCGATCTTCAACAACGTCTTTTAGACTTGGTAAAAACCATCAACCTTTGCGGTACTCTAATTGTGGCAGGTGAAGGTATTAACGGTACTGTTGCCGGTGACCGTAAATCTGTAGATATCATCCATCAATTCCTTCTCAATGAAGGCTTTAATGCGATGGAATACAAAGAATCGCATAGTACGGATAAACCATTCCGTAAAATGAAGATCAAACTGAAAAAAGAAATCGTGACTTTAGGTGTGGAAGTGAAACCACGTGATTTAGTCGGTCACTATCTTGATCCTAAAGAATGGAATGAACTAATTGCACGTGATGACGTAATCCTAATTGATACACGTAACGACTATGAATACAAAGCAGGTACATTTAAGGGTGCGATTGACCCGAAAACTGAGACTTTCCGTGAATTCCCTGAATACGTGAAAAAAGAGCTTGAGCAGCATAAAGATAAGAAAATTGCCATGTTCTGTACAGGCGGTATTCGCTGTGAAAAATCAACCTCACTTTTACTTCAAGAAGGCTTTAATGAGGTTTATCACCTTAAAGGCGGTATTTTAAAATATTTAGAAGAAACCCCTGTTGAAGAAAGCATGTGGGAAGGTGAATGTTTCGTATTTGACGGTCGTACTGCTGTCACTCACGGTATGGAAGAAGGCGAAAATATCAAATGTCACGCATGCGGTTGGCCACTGGCTCCTGCTGAAGTTGAACTTCCGAGCTACGAACACGGCGTATCATGCAAATACTGTATCGACAAAACCACTGAACAGCAAAAAGCAGGCTTCCGTATGCGTCAATCACAAATTGTGGCAGCAAAACGTAAGCGTCTCTAAGCAAAATTTGTTGTAACGATATATAAATAAAAGCCCTATTTTTAGGGCTTTTTTTACGCATTCTCAACAGTGACTTAATTTTTTTGACAAAATAACTATATCTGGTTATTTACGAGAATCAGTTCGCGCATTTATGCTTATTCTGATCCATTGATCCGAGAAAATCCTTATAGATAATTGAAAAGGAAAGCATTATGCCAAAATTAATCAACTCTCCTATTGCAACCTCAAGGCGCCTTGCTTTACCCGCTCCACGTGTAAAAGAAAGTGTTGCAGAATTAAAACACCTCCTTAACCAACAGTCGCATATTTTGATAGTCAGTATTGCCACATGCATTGGTGCAATTTTTGCCTTATTTATTGCTTATACTTTGCACTTACAACCCACTCTGCTCAACATTCTTGGACTTTGTGCGATTCCATTTGCTTTATCTCTGAGCTTACGCCAAGTCTATATTCACACCCTGTTAAATATGGAACATGATGATTAATTTGCGCACCTTGCAAAGCTACTTATTGCAACTTTGTCCTACGCTGTTCAGTATATAAAACGATTTTTAAGGCTGCTAAAGCGCCAAAATCAAAAATAAAATCCAAACTGAACAGCGTACACTCAATACTATAAAAACTATGATCCAAGCCTTTCAATTATTCAACCTTATATCATTCAGCATTGCTTAATGCCATCACGTATTCATACTTTTCCTTCTAATTCAGCCTACGTGCTACTTAAAGACAAGATGAACTCAATATTTGTTGTTTTACTTAGGTGGTTTCAGGAATATTTAAAACGGAACTTTACCCACTGCACTTTTCAACATAGGATAAATACACCTTTTCTCTGCCTTAGCTACCATGACTTTAACTGAATGGATCATTTCAATCATGGAACAATTGGGTTATCTCGGTATTGCCCTACTCATGTTCCTTGACAATGTCTTCCCCCCAATCCCCTCAGAAATCATCATGCCCTCGGCTGGCTATTCTGCCTCCCAAGGTCAACTACTGCTCATTGGTGTCATTATTTCAGGTTGTGTCGGCTCTTTACTGGCGGCTGCATTGCTATATTGGATTGGTTATAAATTTAAGCATGAATCCATCTTTCACTTCGTCGATCGCTATGGAAAGTATTTATTTATCAAATCGGCAGATGTAAAAAAATCTCTAGCATGGTTTGAGCAATACGGTCACCGCATTGTATTTTTCGGACGAATGATTCCAGCTGTGCGTTCTCTCATTAGTATTCCTGCTGGAATGAGCCGCATGCCATTTTGGAAGTTCATGTTTTATAGTGGTTTAGGCACGATTATTTGGACCACTTTTTTAGCTTGTATGGGTTTTTATTTAGGTGAAAATCAGCAGTTAATGCAGCAAATATTTAGTAAAGTTGGCCATGTGATTATTCTGATCACAGTCATCATTATTAGTTGGATTTTGTACCGTCGACATAAACGTCGACCTCGTTAATTTTTTGTTTTGGGGCTTAAATGAAACACTATCTCCTACACTTTGCTGCTGTTTATAGCATCGCCTTGGTGCTTTTGATTACCGTATTAATTTTTGGATTAAATCTTGGTGGTATTACATTAATTCCTACATTGGTGGCATGTGCATTAATCAGCGTTGGGCATTTTGTAAAGAAAGAACAACGTGTGCCTAGCAACCATGAAAAGATCCAACTGGTTTGGGGCTCCAGTGCCGTTGCAATCATCATTGGTAGCTTTTTTGTGCTGTTCTTGGTGCTGATGAATCCCAATGCCGAAAGCATTATGAAGTCTGTGGATAATGCAGGCATTGGGCTAACTGCTGTAGTTATGCTCTGCATGGTCGCCATTCATGGCACGATATTTCATATTGCCTATGGTTGGTATGCAGACTATTGCGCTAAAAAATTATAAATTTTTCAATGTATTGCGTTAAAATTTAAATCATCACCACTTCAATGAAAGTTAAAATTCAGTGAAGACACTTCAGGTAAGTTATACTCGCACTTTATATAATGAAAACATGAACATTAAATAATGAAAAAATACATCATCACATTTAGCATTGCTTATGCACTCGCCATGGTTACTGTCGCAGCCATCGAATCTTTCTTTGATTTACCTGGTGGTTCATCTATTACCTGTCTCATCGTGGGCGGTCTTGCTGCAGCATCTAGCTTTGTTAAAGACCATCAGCGAGTGCCAAATAAGTTAGAAAAGCGAACTTTGATTTGGAGCTGTATTTTAGCTTCGGTTCTCATCAGTGTCGTTGCTACAGTCATTTGTCTCTTGATCTTCCCTGAAACCCAAGCCTTTATTCAAATGGCGCTAACGCAATTACCCGCTTGGGTCTGGCTGCTTGCTATCAGCTTTACCTTATTCATCCATTATCTCATGTTGGCTTTATCTTTTGGATGGATGGCAAAGAGCTTCTTAAAAGCCAAACGTAGTTAAGCCTTTAGACTAACTTTGAATTGAAAAGGTATAGCGCTAAAAAAAGCACCCCAAGGTGCTTTTTTTAAATTTCGTCGAAATTAATTTGGTGTGTGATACATCAAATATAATTCGTTCAAATTGGTTGGGATTTCTTCTGCAAGTTCATCCATCAACTGACCATTACGACGGAAAGATTCCATTTGTGGATCTTCTTCATCAATGCCACTGAACACCATGATTGGCAAAGTTAAATCTACTAATTGTTCTTCAAACTCGTCGGTGAACCATGCATCTTCGTTTAGGAACATGGCATCAACGAAGCCAACACTCCAGTCACCAAGACTTGATTCAACATCGGCTTCTTCAATTTCAAATGGAAATTCAATACCATCTTCATTGGCAAGATTCTGACGAATCGATTCGAGCCATGCTTTTACTTGTGCAATAATTTCAGCAGGTACTTTTTTCTGATTGTTATCAAAAAGTTCGTCTAGCCATTTATCAAAAGCTGGGCCTACTGCAATTGCACATAAAAAACCATGAGTCGCTGCAAAATCTAGACCATGCTCGTTGTCATCGCCGTCTAAATAGTCACTCAAAAGGTCTAAATCTAAAGCACTCATTTCAAATCCAGAGTTAGAAACTTAATGCGTAAGCATAGCATTTTCAAGCGCTATGCTAAATCGCTATTTAGTCTTCTTCGTCATCAAAATCATCGTCATCGTCGATGTCGTAATCAAAATCTTTAAGCTCACGTTCAAGACGGCGCTGAGCCAGAAGGTCATCAATAAGTCGGCGCTTTTCTAACGATTCTTTCGCGCTAGTTTTTGCACTGGCCTCATCGAAATTCACATCATCATCACCGTAGTTATCATCTAGTTCAAAATCTGTAGAAGACACCAAAACTACCTCATAATGAAAAAAATTGAAGGGGTCTAGCCGCTATTTATATGGGATATAAAATATTGTCAAGTTTTATTTGTTTTTTTAACAACTAAACTTTAAAAATAGGTCTTTTTTTCTTACCAAAATCTGTGGCATGATATAATCCACCCTGTGTCCTTCATTTTTATGACAGTCAAAGATGACTCGTAAAATAATCGATGCATGGGATGAACTTGAAAACAACAATTTCAGCCCCACCTAAATTACTGAATTTAAATTTTTAATATCTCATTGGACAGCTTGATGCTGTACCGTCCTAATGGGATAAGCCAGCTATTAACAAGATTTAATGAGACGATCGTGCTAAAATGCACGGTTTTTTACTGCCACAGATTCAACGAAGAGTAAGCAAAGATGAGCGATATGACTTCCCCTACTTCTCAAGTAGCGGCTCTGATTAGCCGAGGCAAAGAGCAAGGTTACCTAACTTTCGCCGAGGTTAACGATCATCTCCCGGACTCAATCACTGAAAGTGAACAGATTGAAGACATCATTCAGATGTTGAATGACGTGGGTATTCCGGTACATGATCGTGCACCAGAAACTGACGATACAATGTTTGAAGGTGGCAGCGAAGCGACTGACGAAGTTGCTGAAGAAGAAGCCGCTGCTGTACTTGCATCTGTTGAAAATGAACCCGGTCGTACCACTGACCCTGTGCGTATGTATATGCGCGAAATGGGTACAGTTGAGCTTTTGACACGTGAAGGCGAAATTAGCATTGCAAAACGTATCGAAGAAGGTATTCGTGACGTTTTACATTCTATTGCTTATTGGCCAAATGCAGTCGAAGTTGTATTGCAAGAATATAAAGATTATGAAGCGGGTGAACGCCGTTTAGCTGATATTCTTTCTGGTTATTTAGATCCAGAATCTGACGAAGCCATCCCAGAAGTGATCGATGAAGATGATTCTGAGATCGATGAAGATGAAGCGTCAACCAACAAGCCAACTAAAGATGTCAAACTTGATGATGACGATGAAGAAGAAGAGTCTGAAGGTGATGATGATTCTGAAGGCGAATCTGGTCCAGATCCTGAAATTGCTAAAGCACGTTTCACTGAGCTTGAACAAGCATGGTTAGTCACTAAAGCTGCAATTGAAAAACATGGGCGTAACAGTAAAGAAGCTGCTGCTGCACTTGAAGCACTTGCAACTGTGTTTATGATGTTCAAATTCACACCACGTTTATTCGACATCATCTCTGATTTGATTCGTAATACCCATGACCAAATCCGTACTTCTGAACGTGAAGTTATGCGTTATGCAGTACGTCGTGGTCGTATGGACCGTACTCAATTCCGTACGTCTTTCCCAGGTCAAGAATCTAACTTTGCTTGGTTAGATGAACAAATTGCTAAAGCACCTGCAGAAATGAAAGGCTATCTTGAAAAAGTCCGCCCTGACGTTCTGGCATTCCAACAAAAAATCGCTGACATCGAGAAAGAACTTGGTTTAGATGTTAAAGGCATCAAAGACATTTCTAAACGTATGTCGATTGGTGAAGCGAAAGCTCGCCGTGCGAAAAAGGAAATGGTTGAAGCTAACTTACGTTTGGTAATTTCGATTGCGAAAAAATACACCAACCGTGGTTTGCAATTCCTCGACTTGATCCAAGAAGGTAACATTGGCTTGATGAAAGCAGTGGATAAATTCGAGTATCGTCGTGGTTATAAATTCTCTACTTATGCAACTTGGTGGATTCGTCAGGCGATTACGCGTTCGATTGCTGACCAAGCACGTACTATTCGTATTCCAGTACACATGATCGAAACCATTAACAAGATCAACCGTGTATCTCGCCAACTTCTTCAAGAAATGGGTCGTGAACCTACACCAGAAGAATTAGGTGAACGTCTAGAAATGGACGAAGTGAAAGTTCGTAAAGTGCTTAAAATCGCGAAAGAACCAATTTCAATGGAAACACCAATTGGTGATGATGAAGATTCGCATCTTGGTGACTTCATTGAAGACGGTAATATCACCTCTCCTATTGACGCTGCAACGTCAGAAGGCTTAAAAGAAGCAACACGTGAAGTTCTTGAAAACTTGACTGAACGTGAAGCGAAAGTCTTGAAAATGCGTTTTGGTATCGATATGCCAACCGACCATACCTTGGAAGAAGTGGGTAAACAGTTTGACGTAACACGTGAACGTATTCGTCAGATTGAAGCGAAAGCATTGCGTAAATTACGTCATCCTTCACGCTCAGAACATCTGCGTTCATTCCTTGAGAATGATTAACCTATAACTAGGACAATGCAGGCTTGAATATGGGGTTTTCCGCCCCATATTATGAGCATGTAGCAAATGATTCCAAATACCTGCTCATTGCAGGTATTTTTAAATAATGAGGTGTCCCATGACTGATATGACTAATCGCGCTCCTTCACGTGAATTGCAAGAGCATCTTTGGGTCTTCCCTATGGACTACCCTATTAAATTGATTGGTAATGCAGGTGAAGAACTTCGCCTTGCAGTGAATGAAATTTTTGTTAAACATTTTCCTGATTTTGATGGCAGTAAAATGACTGTAACTCCATCTCGTACAGGTAAATATCATTCAATTACTGCTCAATTACGTTTCGAAGAGTTAGAACAAGTACATGCGGTCTATGCGGATTTAGCAGCTTGTAAACACATTCGTACCGCGCTGTAATTCTGTTGATTTAAATAAAAAAGCACGCTTTAGGGCGTGTTTTTTTATGTCTAAGTATAATAGTAATACCCTCAAGTAATTCAGTATTTAACCCCCCTTTTGTACGTCTAATTCATTATAATCCATACATGACTTTGATAGAAAAGGACACGAAATACGTGACTGAAACTGTTCAAAAACCCGAATTAATCATTCGTCAATATAACCACCTTACCCCTTATGCAGACCGCTTTTTAGAGATGAAAACTCTCACTGAACAGCGAGATGAAAACTCACCCGATGAGCTGTGGATATTGCAACATCCCGATGTATTAACTCAGGGGCAAGCTGGCAAACCTGAACATATTTTGGTGCAAAGTAACATCCCTGTGGTACAAACAGACCGTGGTGGACAAGTCACTTGGCATGGACCGGGTCAGTTGGTCGCTTATTTCATGTTTGACTTAAATCGCTTAGGTTGGAACGTGCGTACGCTGGTTTCCTATGCAGAAAACTTGATGATCGAACTGCTGAAAAAGTACGGCATCGACGCTTATGCCAAGCCTGATGCACCGGGTGTTTATGTCAATGAAAGAAAAATTGGTTCCTTGGGCTTTAAAATTCGTAAAGGCCGCTCATATCATGGTTTAGCACTGAATATTGATTGCGATTTATTTGGTTTTCATACCATTAATCCATGTGGCTATGCTGGCTTAGAAATGGTTCGTATACAAGATTTGGTGCAAGATTACCCTAAATTTGAAAACTTATGCGTCGATATCATTGATACTTTGAAAAACAGTGGTTACTTTAAAGACGTAACAGTCAAACAACTATAAAAGACTTTGCTTTCTCAAATAAAATAATTTAGAGTAAAAGCTCTAAATTAATAATTATAGATAAGGGATGTACACGTGATTGCAACTAAATCCGTTAAACCCGCGCTCCAGCAGGCCTATGTCAAACTCATGATGGATGTGATTGGCAGAGGTCTGGTCATGGCGAGCCAGGTCGATGAAGAAATTAAACAAGAAGTTGCTAAATTTCCAGTTAATTTTATTTTATCTATGAATGTTTTTCCTAATGGTGCTGCATTTGTCGCGCAAGTCACGGAAGACCATCAACTCAAACTCCTCACACTCGGCACTCAAAAGCCTGACTTAACCATTACGTTTAAGCATTTGAATCATGCCTTTTTGGTCTTCTCATTTCAAGAAAGTACCGCACAAGCCTTTGCCAATGACCGCATGATCGCCGATGGTGATTTGTCTTATGCCATCCGACTGGTGCGTTGTCTCAACAAAATGGAAGCGTTAATTTTACCTAAATTGGTGGCTGAATTGGCTGTCAAAGAATATCCAACACATTTAAGCCTAAAAGAAAAACTGAGCGGTGCTGCAAATATTTATTTAAAAGTAGCCCAGTCTTATTTAAAACGGAGCGCATAACACATGGCTAAACCATATTACGAATTTTTTTGTCCTGTAAAAGTGATTGCTGGCCATGCTGCTTTAGAACACATCCCATTCGAACTGTCTACTTTGGGTGCTAAACGTCCCATGATCATTACTGACAAAGGTGTTCGCAGTAATCAATTACTTGCACCGATTGAAGCGGCATTTGAAAGTACCGAGACGGTGATTGGCTATATTTTTGATGATGTTCCACCAGACTCAAGTTTAGAAACCGTACGTAAAGCGGCTCAACTTTACCGCGACAACCAATGTGATGCCATTATTGCTGTCGGTGGCGGTTCAGTGATTGATACCTCTAAGGCAACCAACATCTTGGTCTCTGAAGGTGGTGATGACTTACTGAAATACTCAGGTGCGCACAACTTACCAAAACCTTTAAAACCATTTTTTGTGATTCCAACAACCTCGGGGACAGGTTCAGAAGTGACTATGGTCGCTGTGGTTTCTGACCCTGAAAAGAATATAAAAATGGCCTTTGCATCGAATTATTTGATGCCACATGCGGCAATTCTTGACCCACGTATGACGCAAACTTTGCCACCTCATCTTACGGCTATGACAGCGATGGATGCGATGACGCATGCCATTGAAGCCTATACGTGCATGGCGGCGAACCCGATTTCAGATGCCTATGCAACTGCCGCAATCAAGAAAATTAGCAATAGCTTATTTGGTGTATTAGATAATACCAGCGATGCACATGGGCGCTTAGAACTTGCACAAGCTTCTACAATGGCAGGAATTGCATTTTCGAATTCGATGGTTGGATTAGTCCACTCATTGGGTCATGCTTTAGGTGCTGTTGCTCACCTGCCCCATGGATTATGCATGAATTTATTCTTGCCGTATGTGTTGGAATACAACAAAGAAGTGAATGGCGATAAGATTGCTGAATTGCTATTACCACTGGCTGGTCCTGATATTTATGCACAAACACCGGCCAACCTCCGCGCTGAAAAAGCCATTTCAACGCTTTTAGCCATGCGTGACCGCTTGTTTAGTTTGACCAAATTACCACGTACTTTGAGTGAAACAGGTAAAGTGACTGAAGCTCAATTAGATGAAGTGGCAGAGAAAGCACTGAATGATGGATCTATTATTTATAATCCTAAAGAAGCCAGCTTAGAAGACCTTAAAACTATTCTAAAAAAAGCTTGGTAATTGCTGAAAAATAAGCGAATATAGCGAAAAATTAAGCCTGATGTTTTTTTAAACATCGGGCTTTTCACTTGCAGAACGCAATATCAGTTATTTTTTAATCAAACTGGCATAATTTCTGCTAAAAATAATTTCAAAGTTACTGACAAAATGTACCAATTTGGAGTAGATTGGCGCACTTTTGTTTTAAAACGTAGGGGGGATCGTTCGTCTCAAACGATCCTTAGAATATGACTGATCCTTGATCAACGATAAGAGGATAACGCCGTTGACAAATATCTCTGGGACTCAATCGGCAGCTAAACTGCAAAAAACGCTTGGACTCTGGCACATTATTATTATTGGTTTGGCTTACATCCAACCAATGACTCTATTTGATACTTTTGGTTTAGTATCTGAAGAAAGTCATAGACACGTGCCGACTTCTTACATTATTGCCCTTATTGCAATTCTGTTTACCTCGATTAGTTATGGTCATATGATCCGTCGCTACCCTTCTTCGGGTTCTGCGTATACCTATGCCCAAAAATCTATTCACCCGAACGTAGGTTTCATGGTGGGTTGGTCTTCTTGGTTAGACTACCTATTATCTCCAATGGTGAATATTATTCTTGCAGTGATTTACCTTGAAGCACTATTTCCAACAGTAAACCACTGGGTATGGGTCATTGTGCTAACGGCATTCATGACTGGAATTAACTTACGCGGCGCGCGTTTTGTTGCTAACTTCAACAGCCTGATTGTACTTGTGCAGTTATTAGTAATTGGTATTTTCACGTGGATGGTCTACAGCAAGCTTCAAATGGGCTTCAATGCTGATGGCCCGATTTCTGCGGCAGAACGCTACCAATTATGGAGCCTTGAGCCATTTTGGAATGAGCTGACGTCTGTGGGTGCGCTGATTACAGGTGCAACATTACTGTGCTTCTCGTTCACTGGTTTTGACTCATTAAGTTCATTGGCAGAAGAAACCAAAGATACTGAGAAAACACTGCCGAAAGCGATTTTCTTAACTGCTTTAATCGCAGGGATTATCTTCATTATTAGTACCTACTTCATGCAGCTGTTCTTCCCTGCTGAGCCGGGTAACTATTTCAAGAATATTGCTGAAACACAGCCAGAGATACTCTTGCTCGTCGGCGGCTCACTGTTCCAATCCTATGTGTTAACTTTTGCGATTGTGACAGTAATGGCATCAGGTATTTCTGCACATGCTGGCGTATCACGTCTGATGTATGTAATGGGTCGTGATGGCGTCATTAACAAAAAGATTTTTGGTCATATTAGTCCGAAAAACTTCACACCATCGTACAACATCATGATCGTAGGTGCGGTTGCATTAACTGCGGGCTTTATGAATCTTGATATTGTCATTTCGATGATTAGTTTTGGTGCATTGACAGCCTTTACTTTCGTGAACTTATCTGTGATTTCACGTTATGCACTTCGTGATGGCCGCACAAAAACAGCCAAAGATATTTTTAGCTTTGTCGTTATTCCAATGCTTGGCTTTATCAGTATCTTTGCGATGTGGTTAGAAATTGAAGAAACTGCATTGAAATATGGTTTGTGGTGGGCAATGTTCGGTATTTTATACCTTGGTTATAAAACTAAAGGTTTTAAACACCCTGCACCGCAACATAACGAATTTGATGATAAATTCTAATCAAGTTTATCTCTAAACAAAAAAGGCGCTTAAAGCGCCTTTTTTGTTTTAAATATACCAATTAAGGTTGTATGAATTTTCTAGATTGCTGAAATTGAATTGAAATTTCTTCACACTTGTCTGGTGTATTGCCTTTTAATTCAACCGATGCTCCATCACCGTGTGACCATATACCATCTTCAACAGTCTCTAAATTTACAGCTGCTTCAAATATATGCTGTTGTTGTGGATAGAGTTTGATATCTATAGGTGTATCACATACTTGTTTTGGAAAATATGGTCTAACCTGCTCGAATAATTGCATGGTTAATGGCATATCACATTGCAAATGAATGGTGACTGGTACGCTATTGGTATTTTTTAAGATCAATTGAACATTTTGCGAATTAAGATCCGCTTGGGCAGCAGGTATTTCTACATACGTTTTTGTGTCAATCGACTGACGATCAAATGGATTGAGGAAGGCTAATTTACGTTCCACGCCATAACAAGAATCCTGCACGGAAGCTGAAAACTCTAAATATCGTGTCCCCAAGATAATTGTTCCGCGGCCATCCCCTGCATGACCGATATCAATGATTGGATCACCTGTGCCTTCGATCGTTACCCCACCGCTCGAAAAAAAATCAATTTCACAGCCTGACAATATGGACATCAGGCTGCAAAGTGTCAGTATTTTAAAATTTAATTTTCGCATCATGTTGATAAACTCCAAAGCGAAATGCACGATTTGCTTCAGGATTCCCGTCATCCATTGCGCAACGCTCCGCGGCAAGTTTTAAAAGTTGTAGTGAGTATTTCTGCCAAAGCTCTAAGCTCATTTCATGTAATTTATTAATCGATTCTTCTGTTAATTCGTCAGCACAAATGGCTTGTTCTAAGTAAGGTATTTCATCAGGATTCAATAAATTATGCAAACCCGCTTCTAAATGCGCTTGAACATTTCGTGTTAAAATTTTACGTGCTTCTAACTGCGAAGGATCTGGAATAAAACGACGTTGTTGTAAATACACCTGTCCATCTTTTTCAGTGGCAATTTCCAAACGAACAAGCTCATTGAGTACCGAACGTGGATGGCGCTCGGTGGAGATACGTTTCACTAACATTTCAAAACTATTTTCCGACTCACTACTAAAGGGCAATGAATCCCCCCAGCCTTCTGCAAGCCACAAACCAATCACACGTGATGGCACACTAATTGGCTCCGAAACAGTTGCTTCAGTCAGATCCTTACCCTCAGAAATCACTTCTTTATAAGCAGTCACGTCTTTACGGTGCAGGCCAGAAAGTAAACTGATCGCGGAAATCGTCGGTTTTTGATCGATACGCTCTAACTCTTGTACAGCTTGTTGGAAAAAAACCGGTTTCAATGCAGCAGTAAACTCGGTATATCCCACACCTGAGCGAATCAGCCATTGGCTCAGCTCATTCATCAGCACCAATACTTGCTGTAAATTTTGATCTGCCTCATTAGTGAGAAGTTTGCTCATTGAATTGCCATGAAAATTAGACTGCATAAGTGAAATTTTCGCATTGTTTAATCTACTTCACAATTTTTATCTGATGAGATCTTGAGGATATTCAGTAAAAAAATGATTATTTACATTAAAATGCGTAAAAGAAACACTGATCGAGATATCTAAACTTTCAACACTATGCCACCAACCAATTGGGATAAATAAGGTTTCCCCTGGTTGCAAAATGCACTCAAATGGCGTCACTTTTTCTAACAATGGATAGTCTGCTAGATCAGCCTTTGCGACGTCTGAAACCTGACTGAATACCCAATGATCGTTATACATATACGGCATTTGCCATGCAGGAATCAAAGTCACTTTTTTACGTCCATAGATTTGTGCCAACATATTATTGGTTAAGTCATAATGCAGTGGTGTAAATGTGCCTGCAGGGCCAAACCATAAAAAATGTCGATTTTTGATCTCTTTTTGACAATAAGCTTTGGCGAAGTCACCTAGATCTTCACTAATCTTTTGCATAAATTGCTTATTTTGAGCGGCGTTATTCGCAGTTAAATAAATGTCATTGCTGTGCTTAGTGGCTTTAATTTGTGCGACAAAATCTTGCATCAAAATAATACGTTTCAATTGTACCGATTTTTTTTCAAAATCTTGATGCTGCTCACGATGCATCTGGACTTCAACCAACTCATTTTCAAAATGCTGTGCAAAATAATCAGGACTCCATTTATGCAGTGCAGGCCAATGTTGTATCCCACCTTTTAAAATGACCGGTCGCATCTGGCTATAATATCGCTCTATAAATGTTTCAAAATCAGGTGTTTCTATGCAATCGATTGTGGATGGAATGTGGTCGTTCAATTGATTCAATTGACCCATCACCTGTAATAGCCAACGCTGTTTATTCTGCTGTTGCTGTACTTGCTTCAGTTTTTTAAAAATTACGTTATTGTTTACACGCTTTAGAAACTGAATGATCAAATGATTTGAAATATTTTTTTGCTTAATTTTTTCTAAAATTTCATCTGTCTCTAAGCCCTCAAGACTGTATTCCAAAAGTTCATTTTGCAGCTGTTCTGAAAGTTGGTCTGCATCAGAAAATAAGTATTGATCCGCCCTTGGGCTTAATCCATGTGATTGTAAAATTAGACTTATTTTCTGTACATCGCAACCATTTTCAATATTTTCATTCAACCAATTTTGCCATTCCGTCGGTAAGGACTGATACCAATTTTTACTTTGCTTTAGATGTTCACTCTGGCTTTCTACATTCATTTTCACCACTCCACCCTCTTTACAAGTGAAGTATAAATGATCTATTTTAAAAATGCTAAATTTTCGCATTTTATAATTATTTAAACACCGCGAATGTTATGAATCCGTCAGATATCACGCGGAATGACATAACAAAGTAAAGGAGAAAGTTCATGAAAATTCGTCATTTAGTCATCGTTAGCAGTCTGTCTTTAGCTTCAATATCAGTATATGCAGGTTTTGCCGATACCATGCGTGATTTAAGAAATACACTGAATCAATTTAATGAAACATCCAAAGAAGTATCGAATACCGCAAAAGAATGGACAGGCAGTCAGGCCACGACTAATTCAAATTATGCTGCAAATGGTTTCAGCATGGGACAGCAACTCAGACCTAAAATTAATAATCTACCGCTTTATCAAACTGCCGATAAATCGAGCCAAGTCATTAATAAACTGTCAAAAAATGCAGACATTATTTTTGCGGGAAACATGACTAAAACAGGTTTGATCGAAGTCACTACAGAACATGGCAATGGCTGGATTGAGTCACACCTTGTGCAATAAATCTAGATTTTAAAAGTTTATACAACTGCATCAGCCGTACATAACAACTTCACTCTATTGAGCACTAGTCATGAATAATAATCACAAAATCAGCATTATCGCTGCTGTATTTACAACATTGGTGGGCTGTGGTGGATCAAGCTCCAATGATGGTGGCGCGACACCTACACCTACACCTACACCTACACCTACACCTACACCTACACCTACACCTACACCTACACCTACACCTACACCTACACCAACGCCAACACCAACACCAACACCAACACCAATACCAACAACTGTAGCGGATAAATTCACAGGAGAATGGATTCAAGGGAACTCTGCCCTCGGTAACAGTAATTGTGATTTGCCACAAATTTCAATTCATAAAACCAGTGAAAATTCAGTCAGTTCACTGAACGAAGAACTAAAATATGCGGTACACAATAGTTCAAGTAAAACTTGCAGCGGTGAATTTATTTCCAAACGCTATCAATTACTTCATGACATGGTCATGAGTGAAATACAGCCGGCTGCAACACTAAATAACTTTGAATATCATTCGATTAAGTTTCAACCAGTCAGAGGTGGCGCGACGAGCAACCGTGTCTTAACTTTTTTAAATAATAATTCTTTCTGTGTAATTAACGCGACGATTTCAAATCCAAGCTATATCATCATGCAACGAGGGCTAATTACCGACCCACTCAAGGACAGCCGCTGCTATACAAAAAATTCCAATGAATTCTTCACCAATTTAAAACCAAAAACCAAAATCACAACTGCAGATTTTAAGTCTGAGAATTTTATTAATACCACCGACACAGTAAACTTCTTGGCTCAGCTCAATACAATGGGACAAAGCGGTTATAAGTTAATTGGCTATGATACTCAAACCCTGGACAATGGTAATGTTAATAACTACATGAAACTTGCCAATGAAAATACGCGTTTCAATCATATTGTTGCAGCCCGTACAGCACCCTCTACCGCTGACATATATTTTACATGGCGTAATCAGTTAAATGAAAAAGGCAAATCAGGCTATCAATACTTGCATAGCGTCAGACCAACCAATGCCCTGAATTTCAAAGATTATTTCATTAAAAAAGAAAACGATACCGCGACATACACCTATGACAGCGGCTATGTTTCCCCGCTCGTAGAACCAGTGCAACTGGAAACTATGCTCAATACACTGGGTGCCCAAGGCTGCCGTATTATTCAATTCAAAAGCTATTTCACAGGTTTACGACCTGAAGTTCTGAACGGTAAACAAAATAGTCCTAAAGTTGCAACCTGTATAAATAGCAGCGCACACCATGGCACTTACAGCTATCGCTATAAAACTTACCCAACCGGCAGCAATAGTGTAGAGCGCAGCTTAAAATTACAGGAGTTGATTGATGAGCAAGCTAAAGACGGTTACCGCTTAGTCAGCCGTGCTTTAGATATGAGTTCAACCACCAAAAACGGCATGCTGTTTATGAAAGACAGCGAAAACACTAATGTCGGTGAGTTTAAAGTCTTTAGTGAAACTGTCTTTGCAACGTCGACATTTAACGACGTCTTACTGAAACGTCTTCAGCAGCAAGGTCAATTGGGTTGGTTATACACCAGCGGTCAACTGCTGTTTGCAAATAATCCAAAACATCTACAAACAGAACTGAGTGACTTTAATTTAATTGATTAATTCATGAGGTATCTCGAGCTTTTCCATGTCCTTTATTTTTTACATCAAGGACATGGATCATTCACATAAATCAAAGCAGTGATAAAAATCACTTATTTTAAGCGGCAATTAAAACCCATCTTGGTATCAACGATATTATTTTCATAACCTAAGCTTTGAATAAATTGATTTCGATCTGCTACTAACTGCTGATCGGCAGGGCTAAGACGCGCTTTATTTTTTTGAGCCAAGCTGTATGTTTCATTGACTAAGTCTTGATATAGCCCACATACTTCCTGACGCTTTGCTTTTTTCAATTGACGACCACCATACCATGAACGTTCAAAATCGTCGGCTTTTAGTGTTTTCCCCCATTCCTCAATACGCTGATTTTGTCTTTGCTGCATTTCCAGCATGCCCTGCTGGATTTCAGCCTTAGTAAAAGGCTTAATCACCTCAGCCTTCGGTACAACTGGAACATTTTCTGTAGTTGCAGTAACGGTGACTGGTATCTGTTCCGTTGTGGTTGATACGGTTGGATTAGCCCAACTCATTGATGAAATGAATCCGGTCGCAAACACGACACCAAAAGCTTTTAAATTTATAGATTTCAAGTTTTAAGTACCCGTTTTATTTCTTCACAGTGTTCTTATACACATTTTTATATTGATGCTGAAGTTTTTAAGCCCTTATTTTACAAAACTTCATTGCTGTAAATGGTTCACTGTGTTCACTCCCAATAAAAAAGCCGCTCGATAGAGCGGCTTTTTGAACAGATCACACTTAGACCAATTCTTTAAAGTCTTGCTGACGCCAAGCTTCATATAAAATCACAGCAGTAGCATTAGACAAGTTTAAACTACGCGAATTTGGTGCCATCGGCAGGCGAATCCAATGTTCTTTTGGGAACATCATACGAACATCTTCCGGCAAACCACGTGTTTCTGGCCCCATTAACAATGCTACAGGACGATTTAAATTAGAGGTATGCGGTGTTTCAAAACCTTTGGTGGTTAATGGATAAATGGCATCCATCTCAATACCTTGTGCTTTTAAGCCAGCAAGGCATTCTTCAAAGTTTTCCCACACTTTCATGTGTGCCCATTCATGATAATCCAAACCAGCGCGGCGAAGTTTTTTATCATCTAGCTCAAAACCTAATGGTTTGACCAAATGCAACTGCGCTCCAGTATTGGCACATAAACGAATGATATTCCCTGTATTTGCAGGAATTTCTGGCTCGTATAAAACAACATGGATCACAGTTTTTTTCTCTACTCTTTAGTTAAATAATGGCTTAAAGCTCAGGCTATAGTTTCTATAGCTGTAGCATAAGTTTAGATGGTACAACAAGCGCTTTTTTATCCTCTTTGCTTAGCTTTCGCATTGCAATTGGATAATACCAGAACTTGTTTATCCTCTTTGCTTAGCTTGCGCATTGCAATTGGACAATACCAGAACTTGCTTATCCTCTTTGCTCAGGCATAGCCTTCGCCTTGCGCTCGGGCAACGCGTTGCGTTGCTTATCCTCGCTCATGCCATTGAAGCTGTTCACGCAGACTCACCACATCACCAATAATCGTCAATGTAGGCGCCTGAATTTGGTATTCACTGACTTTAGATGCAATATCCGCCAATGTCCCGACCACGACTTTTTGTTCAGGTGTCGTCCCTTTAGAAACCAATGCGACAGGCATGTCTGAACGCTGCCCATGCGCGATGAGTTTCTCACAAATTTTTTCTAGACCGACCAAGCCCATATACAGCACAAGCGTTTGATTTTGATAAACCAACTCATTCCAAGGCAGCTCAGGCGAACCTTCTTTCAGATGGCCTGTCAGGAAGCGTACACTTTGCGCATAATCTCGATGCGTTAAAGGAATCCCTGCATAAGCCGAACATCCAGAGGCAGCAGTAATTCCCGGAACGACTTGGAAGGCAACGCCTGCCGCAAAGAGTTCCTGAATTTCTTCACCGCCGCGGCCAAAGATGAACGGATCTCCACCTTTTAAGCGGCAGACGCGTTTGCCTTCACTTGCGTATTTTACCAGTAAAGCATTAATGCCTTCTTGCGGAACAGCATGATTGGATCGTGCTTTACCTACATAGATTTTTTCAGCGTCACGGCGGCAGAGGTCCATAATCGGCTGAGAAACCAAACGGTCATAGATCACCACATCCGCTTGCTGCATTAAACGCAGGGCTTTTAAGGTCAGCAGTTCAGGATCACCCGGCCCTGCACCCACCAAATACACCTCACCTTTCGGCTGTTTCCATTCCAATAATGCCTGTTCAATCAAACGATTGGCTTCAGTCAAATTGTCATTGAATACCTGCTCTTTGAGCGGGCTTGCATACAAGTCTTCCCAAAAAATACGGCGTTCATCTGGATTGACGATTTTGGATTTAACGGCTGCGCGCCACTTACCTGAGAACTCAGCCAGTTTGCCCATGCCATGCGGTATTGAGCTTTCTAACTGGGTGCGTATTTGGCGCGAGAGTACTGGCGATGTGCCATTAGATGCAACGGAGATGACCAGTGGAGAACGGTCAATGATCGCAGGAACCATAAAACGGCAATGCGGCGGATCATCGACACTATTAACCAAGACATTTTCAGCTTCGCAGGCTTCAAAAACCGCCTGATTGACCGCTTTGTCATTGGTTGCTGCAATCACTAAACGAAACTGACGCAGCGCAATGGCATTTTCTTGATAAACCGATTCGTGATAAATCGAGTTGAGATATTGACCTTGGGTTTTATTAACCAAGGTCAATAAATCATCTTCAATTTCGGGTGAGCAAACTGTCAGCTGAGCGCCCGCTTTTGCAAGCAGCACAGCCTTTCTATATGCAATTCGACCACCACCAACAATCAGACAAGGTTGCTGCTGCAACTTCAAAGAGATTGGAAAGATATCCACACACGACCTCAATAGTTTAAATCTGATTGTCTTAAGCAATTTTTGTGCACAAATGTATGCACTTTATCGACTATTAATCGATAAATTCAGCACCGCCCATATATGGACGAAGTACTGCTGGAATTTCAATTGAACCGTCTGCACGTTGATAGTTTTCCATCACGGCAAGTAAAGTACGGCCAACTGCCAAACCTGAACCATTTAACGTGTGTACAAACTCAGTTTTCTTTTGGTCAGCACGGTAACGCGCTTTCATACGGCGTGCTTGGAAGTCACCCATGCATGAGCAAGATGAAATTTCACGGTAGGTATTTTGACTTGGCACCCAAACTTCTAAATCATACGTTTTGATTGCACCAAAGCCCATGTCTCCGCCACACAGAACGACTTTACGGTATGGTAAGCCTAATGCTTGAAGAATACCTTCGGCATGACCCGTTAATTCTTCCAAAGCATCCATCGAAGTTTCAGGTTTTACAATCTGAACCATTTCTACTTTGTCAAATTGGTGTTGACGGATCAAACCACGTGTATCACGGCCATACGAACCCGCTTCACTACGGAAACATGGCGTATGCGCTGCATATTTTAATGGCAAACGTTCTGGATCAATGATTTCATCACGCACGAAGTTGGTTACAGGCACTTCTGCAGTCGGGATCAGGTAGTATTCTTTTTCGCCTTGAAGTTTGAATAAATCCTCTTCAAATTTAGGCAATTGGCCTGTACCACGTAAAGAGTCTGCATTAACCAAATACGGTACATACGCTTCGGTATAGCCATTTTCCAAGGTATGTGTATTTAACATAAATTGGGTAATTGCACGCTGTAAACGCGCCAATGGGCCTTTGAGTACGCTAAAACGAGTACCTGTCAATTTGGTTGCGGTTTCAAATTCTAAACCGCCCATCATTTCACCCAAGTCAGTATGGTCTTTGATCTCAAAATCAAACTGACGTGGTGTACCCCATTTTAAAACTTCAACATTGTCATTTTCATCTTTACCTTCTGGCACAGACTCATGAGGTAAATTTGGAATCGATAAAGATTTGGCTTCGAGTTCAGCCTGAAGGTCAGAAAGTGCGAGTTCTGCCGCTTTAATTTCATCACCAATGGCAGACATACGTGCCATGATTTCAGATGCATCACCGCCAGCTTTTTTAATTTGACCAACTTGTTTTGCACCAGCATTACGTTCAGCTTGTAACGACTCAGTTTTAGACTGAATTTCCTTACGGCGAGCTTCAAGGTCTGCCCACTCTGCTACGTTGAGTTGAACACCACGTTTTGCTAAGGCTAAGTTTACAGCCTCAATATTATTTCTGAGTAATTTCGGGTCGATCATAGCCAATCTTAAGTAAAGAAAAAAACTGGCTATAGTGTAAGCTCTTAACACTCAAAAATACAGTGACCGAGCTTACAGCTGCCCCTTATTAGACCAATAATCTTGCTGCAAATTGTCTTATTTGGTTTCGTAATTTGGCAAACTTGGTAAATATTCAGGTTTAAATAGCCCTTTAGCCATAAAATATGGAAGTTTTAGCTCAGGCATGCCCTCTGCGTAGCTCGCCAATTCATACAGCGGATAAGCAAATACGATCCCGTTCGCGCCATAATAAAAATTATCGCTTAACTGAAGTTTTGAACGTTCAATATCATGACTATCTAACCACATATAGTTGGCATCAAAAAGTGCGCTAATCACTTTCGCATCTGCACCTTTGACCAAGACATCTTGTAAAGCCAAACGTTTTTTGGCTTTTAAATCAAAATTGACATATTCAACATGAGACATGCCATGAGCAGCATGCGCTGCGTAGGTATAGCTTTCGATTGCAAAAGTTGCGATATATCCCCACTGACTAATATATCGAACAGAAGTGGTACTTTGACTTAGGCCTGCATCCGTCTTGTCTGATAAATCGATTTTTTGATTCGGCTCAGTTGAAAATGCAATTGGATCTGCCTTTTTAATTCGGTCTGTAAAATATTGATTGATCCAATCAACATTGGTTTCAACCGTTTGGATCGTATATTGGGTACAGCCTTCCGCATCGCAAGCCTGTGCTTTTGGTAATTGCATCGCAACTGATTTAGATTGAATAAGTGGAATCGCATCAGCGACGACTGCTGGCTTCTGTTCCGTTGTTTCACCTTCAACAGGTTCATTTCGAGGATGGCAGGCCGTTAATGACCCGATTAAAACCACAGCTGAAACAGCCCAAGCTATATTATTCATATGATTTTTTTTCATCCCAAAATTCCCTATAGCAACAGTCAAAACCACAAGTCACTTCATTTAAGCAAACTGTGAATATCAGCATACTACTAAATTTCTCTTATATTCAGCTTGCTGGCTTTACATTTCTCCATAAAAAAAGCAGACGGATGTCTGCTTTTTTTCGTTCATGACAATTATTGATCAATAATGTCCGTACCTTTTGGAGGTACAAAATTAAAGGTTGATGCTGGAATAGACGCATTCACCTTCACATTCTTGAAACGTACATGCGTTGTTTGACCTAGTGAGTCTTGGAGAATCATTAAAGTCGGCGCATTTTTCGCACCAAAACTAATAGTTAAGCTTTGAAACACACCATCATCACTTTTTGGATATAAAGTGTAATAAGTTTTGGTCTTATTCGGCTGTGTAATACGATAAGACTTCATGATTTGAGCCGTATTACCCGACAATAATAATGCAGGCGTATTCGCAACTTGGTCATCTAAGCTTTGGCGTACCGCTTGTTGTAGGTCTGGGTCATAAATCCAAACTGTTTTACCTGTAGTCGCAATGGTTTGCTTAGATGGGCTGGTTGTTTCCCAATAGAATTTACCCGGACGCTGAACTTTCATGACCCCAGTAAAAGTCTGGTTCATATGCTGCGCACTTAAACCTTTCTTTTGAGTAGCTTTCGGGTTGGTCACTTTTGTAGTTTGCTGAAAGTTAGCAGTAAAACTTTTAATACCCGATAATTGTTTCACCAAATTGGCAGTTGCCTGCTGCTCCGACGCTGCAACTGGTGCCGCGAATACTGTCGTACTCATAACCGGTGCCAGTGTCGCTGCACCTAATGCCATAGCACAGATGGTTTTACGAAGCATTTTCATAGATTCACCTTTTATATTTGCATCAACGCAATTTGTTAGATGGCTCCATCTTAAACCACTTTCATTGACTAAATTTAGAGAAAATAAGAAGTTTTGTATGGTTATTAATGCAAATTGCTGTTTTTTATTCATCATGATGGAGAAATATAAAGTAAAAAGGCACTTGATTTGACTCAAATGCCTTTCAAATAATTAAACCATGATTTAGCAATTTCAACATTCCAATTTTCAGTTATTTCCATTGCCACCCAATAGCAGCTCCTGCACCAAAGTCACTTTCAGAGTTGCTGGTTACCCCAATTTTATACACATATTTTTTGTTTTCAGTGACACCACTGAAGCCAAGAGCATAGCCTTGTGAACCTTCCCAAGTCCCCATACCTACACTGAACATGTTTTATCCAGCATCTGTCGGTTGCGGTAAGGAGGCGATTGCAATACTTGAAGCAACAGCACCATAAACATTATCTTTAAATTTATTGAAATTATGGTTCAATTCATTCACACGTTGGTTGGTATAACTATTGGCTTGATTGAGTACATTTGCCCCATGCTGATCTGTATATGCTTTTGAACTATTTAGCACTTCTAGATCTGCTTGACGCATTTGTTTCACATTCACCGCATCGGTGTCTGCCGTACCAGCTGCCACATGGATAATTTGCCGCTCTGCACCAGCCGAGCCAACGGAAACCGTATTATTGCGATTAGAGCTTGAACCATTGCCTAGTACAACAGCATTATTTGCCGATGTGTTGATCTTGTTACCAACCACATAGGTATTATTACCTGTGACTGTGTTATTTGAACCTACAGCACCAGATCCATCACCACTGACTGTATTGTTTACACCGAGGGCAGTAGACTGATTGCCATCAGCTTTATTACCTGCACCAACTGCAATCGCATCTTGTCCATTCGCAGTTGGTTTAGGTGCGGTATTAGCAACGTTTGATTGTATTTTAATGTACGGATCTGTTCCTTTTAAGCTCAATAACCAGTTCACTTCAGTACCTACAAATCCATTTTTTATCGCTAGTTCATATGCACTGAAACCATTTTCACCAGCTAGCCCTTGTGCGCCAACTGCACCACGTAGACTTTCTAGCCATTGGTCTTCATTGCCTTCATAACCATTGCTCACCGCAACTTGATAAGCACTTGCACCATCTAGACCATTGCTGCCATTCAGACCGTTCAAACCATCCTTACCATCGATGCCGTCTCGGCCATTGAGTCCATCTTTACCAGTAGCGCCTGTTGCTCCTGTATCGCCTTTTTCACCAGCAGGACCTTGAGGACCTATTGGCCCTTCTGGGCCAGGAATTCCACTATTGCAACGATTACAAGTATGCTCAGGTATAACGAGCCATTCCACCAGCCCATGCAATTGAACCTATAGAAAGTAAAATACTCACAGCAAGTAATTTTGGTACAGCTTTAATATCGATTGAAGTTGTTTCACCAAGTCCTAGTGTCTTTTCAAATGCAATTTGTTGGCTTTTATCAGGACAATTCCTTTTCTGATAGTCAGCATTGATAAAAACTGTATTCAATATTTTATTCATGTCCTTATCCTTTTTTTGTATTTGTACTCCTCTATTACGCTCTTTATATTTTGTGACTTAAATCACTATTTATGATGATTTATTGCTTCATACATCGTTTGTAACAATCTAAAAAAATACCTCACATATTCTTCGGACGAAAAAAAAACCCGCAAAAATGCGGGTTTTTTTCTATTAAAACTTACGCTTCAACAGATACGTAGCGACGACCGAATTGGCCTTTCACTTCGAATTTTACAACGCCGTCAGCAGTTGCAAATAAAGTATGGTCACGGCCCATACCTACATTTACACCAGCGTGGAATTCAGTACCACGTTGACGAACGATGATGTTACCAGCAGTCACAGATTGACCGCCGTAGATTTTAACACCCAACATTTTTGGGTTCGAGTCACGACCGTTTTTAGTCGAACCACCGGCTTTTTTAGTTGCCATGTCTACTTACTCCTCGTAATTAGCCTGAAATAGCTGTAATTTTCAACTCAGTGAACCATTGACGGTGACCTTGTTGTTTACGATAGTGTTTACGACGACGCATTTTGATGATGCGGATTTTGTCGTGACGACCATGGCTAACTACTTCAGCAGTTACTTTAGCGCCAGCTACTACTGGTGCACCAATTTGAATGCTGTCACCGTTAACAAGCATCAACACGTCATCAAAAGTAACAGTTGAGCCAGTTTCAGCTTTCAATAATTCTACTTTAAGGGTTTCACCCTCAACTACACGGTGTTGTTTACCACCGCTTTGGATTACTGCGTACATTTAAGTACTCCAAACATGCCCGTGTTGTCGTGCCGGTAAAGGGATATACCGATCTTAAAACGATCGTCACTGGGGTTTTGCAAAGGCAAAGATTTTAAGGGATAACCCGAAAAACAACAAGTCATTTCCGTAAAATATTAGATGAGTATGCGTTTATTATATAAACAGCGTCATTAAAACCATTAAAATGAGTGCTCTATTTCACTTATCATGCTTTTGGCAAGGTTTGACATAGATTTTTAGCAACAATTCGCTAATATACTCTGGACTGACATCAACAACATGCTGTTCAAACAACATGCTAAAGATAAAAGTCTGTTAAAAAATAAGTACAATACTTCCGCTTGATGAAAAAAATCACTTAAGATTAAGTCAATTGAGTAAGTTCTTATCTGTTATTCATATAACAAATTGCTACACTACGTCTGTAATTCAAAAATTATTGAGGTTTCTCTTCATATGACCATCGACTTTAAGCAAGATATTCTCGCGCCTGTTGCCACTGACTTTGCTGCGATGGACAAATTTATTAATGAAGGGATCACGTCTAAAGTTGCCTTGGTCATGGCAGTCAGTAAACATGTGGTTGAAGCAGGCGGTAAACGCATGCGTCCAATTATGTGTTTACTTGCAGCAAAAGCTTGTGGTGCGGAAGATCTAGAAAAACACCGTAAACTTGCAGCAATTATAGAAATGCTACATACCGCAACCTTGGTTCATGACGACGTAGTTGATGAATCGGGATTACGCCGTGGTCGCCCAACCGCAAATGCGACATGGAATAATCAAACTGCCGTACTTGTGGGTGATTTTTTGATTTCTCGCGCTTTTGATTTATTGGTGGATCTAGACAGCAAAGTATTACTCAAAGACTTTTCAACAGGTACCTGTGAAATTGCTGAAGGTGAAGTTTTACAACTTCAATCACAGCACCAACCTGAAACTACTGAACAAACCTATTTAGATATTATTCACGGTAAAACTTCGCGTTTATTTGAGCTCGCTACCGAAGGTGCAGCGATTCTGACTGGTACACCAGAGTACCGTGAACCGCTTAGAAAATTTGCCGGACACTTTGGAAATGCCTTTCAAATTATTGACGATATTTTAGATTACACCTCAGATGCTGAAACATTAGGTAAAAATATTGGTGATGATTTGATGGAAGGTAAACCAACTTTACCTTTAATCTCTGCCTTAAAGAATACCACTGGCGAAGAACATGACATTATTCGCCGCAGTATTGCCACAGGTGGTACGGCAGATTTAGAGCGTGTTATTCAGATTGTACAAAGCTCTGGAGCACTTGATTATTGTAGCCAACGAGCGACTGAAGAAACTGAGGCAGCACTAGCCGCTTTAGCAGCGCTACCAGATACTGAATATCGTCAAGCTTTAATCAACCTCGCAAACTTGGCATTACACCGAATTCAATAATTAACAATATTCATCGTAATCCCCCTTGCCTATGCATATAAAACTCAATGATATCTTTTTGACCATGCAGCAACAGCTCGATACCCCTCGGGCTGTGCTGAATGAAAACTTGCTGATCGAATTGGTCAACCGAATTCGACCAGAAGATACAAAAAATACTGACGAAATTAAGAAAAAATTTCAGGCTTTCATCCAAGCTTTACTCATCACGCCAGATGCAGCCTCTACCCTACAAAGCTTTGTTCTAAAACTCATTAGCCGATATAAACAAACCAGTTTATATGCGGACACGGGTATTTTGTCTCTCGATGGTTTTTGGGGACAACTGTTCCAACGTCTTGGCGCACATTTTCTACCCCTGATCAATGACGAAACTCAACTACAAGATTTAGTCCGTCGAGTTTTTTATCGTCATAGCGACAAATATTGGCTAGACAGTATTGATGATCAGCAATGGATGCAGCTCTTTCGATTGTTTAACCAAGGTCATAGCAATCAGGAAGAAAAAAAGAAAATTCGCCGTGAATTAATTAAGGCCATTACCGTTTTGTCTTATCGGGTGAGTGGTATTGGCTTATATCCTGAATTTATTAATGCACAACCTGAACTGACCGAATATGAATCACCTTTTTTGGTGCAAAACCGCGAAATAAACGATTTTATTCAGCAGTATAAAAAGCTCCATCAAAGTGCTGAAGAAATGAGTGCTGTGCTACCGCCAGATGCTTCTCAAGCGTTGGTAATGCTGGAACAATGTCGTGATGTGGTGCTGAAGATTCGGCGTGCGACCAAACGAATTGGCGTAAGTGTCAGCCTGACTTACTTATTGTCGCTTTTAGAACAGTGTTTAGATCGCTTAGAAATCTTACTCAACCTGATTGTTGAAGAAGATGATGTCCGCTATGTGTCTATGGGTAGTTTACTCAGTGATGTGACGTCAGCGATTTATAGCGAGCGCAGTGTGCGCGATTTGCTCGCCACCAATAGTGAATTGGTTGCCCTACAAGTCACCGAAAACGCAAGTAAAACTGGCGAACACTATGTAAGTACGGACAAACAAGGCTTTATGAGCATGTACCGATCTGCGGCAGGTGCCGGTGTGATCATTGCATGTATGGCAACTTTAAAAGTGCTGATGGCCCGTGTCAGCATGGCACCGCTCATGCAAGCCATTTCATATAGTCTGAACTACTCTTTCGGCTTTATGCTGATTCATGTCTTACATTTTACTGTTGCCACTAAACAGCCTGCGATGACAGCTGCCGCCCTTGCCTCGACGGTTCAGCATCGTAAAGGCTCGAAAATGGCGCAGATTGCCGAGCTTGCCGCGCTAATTATTAACATCATTCGAACCCAGTTTATTGCAATCTTAGGCAACATCAGTATTGCGATTCCAGTTGCAGCATTGATCGCATTAAGTTGGGACATGGCTTTACATGAGCCATTAATGAATCATGCAAAAGCAGCTAAAACCTTACACGACCTCAATCCATTTACCTCACTGGCTGTGCCACATGCTGCGATAGCTGGGGTATGTTTGTTTTTATCAGGTTTGCTTGCTGGGTACTTTGACAACATGGCGATCTATCGCAAAGTTGGACCTCGGATTCAAGCACATCCAAAGTTAAAACGCATCATGGGTCAAGAGAGACTGGATAAGCTTGCCGCTTACATTGAGCGAAACTTAGGTGCTTTAGCAGGTAACTTCTTATTCGGGATCATGCTGGGCAGTATGGGAACGATTGGATTTATTTTTGGTTTACCTTTAGATATTCGCCATATCGCCTTCGCATCGGCCAACTTCATTCAAGGCCTCATCAATATTAATGGTTCACCAGACATTGGCTTAATCATTGTGTCATTCTTAGGGGTTATTCTGATCGGTCTGACTAACTTATTCGTCAGTTTCACGTTAACCATTATTGTGGCACTACGGGCACGTCGCGTAAGATTTGAACAATGGAAACCACTGGCTAAACTGGTGATGACTCATTTTCTAACGCGACCAAGTGATTTTTTCTGGCCACCGAAAACCCCACTTGAAGTTGAAGATGGCACACAAGCCAGCAAGAACAATCATTAGCAGATTTGTGTTTTATTTTAGTAAGATGTAAATGAACACAAAAAATAAAATCAGTATGATTTACACAGACTTGAAATAAAGTGTACTGATGAGTACACTTTAGTCCATTAATTAACCGAGCTCAAACCGGTTAAAATGACAAGGAATATAATATGCCACGAACGCTACTGTTTGTTGGTTTTTTTGCATTAATTATCAGTGTGTTGTCGCTTTATTCTAGCTATTTAAATCTATTAGATTTAAGTATCGTGGAATGGATGAGTCAGCACCGTATTGCTGTTTTTAATCAAATTGCCATCGGACTTTCCGCGCTAGGCGGCATGCCTTTTGTATTATTTTTCACCACGCTATGGTGTTTACACTTTGCGTGGTATAAAAAATACACAGAGATTGTTTTTATCAGTATAGGGATCTTTGGAAGTATCGGCCTTGCATGGTTGCTTAAATTTACGTTCACCAGACCGCGTCCCCCAGAAATGTACCATCTTGTAGCGTCTTACGGGAGTTCATTCCCAAGCGCACACAGTTGTTATGCTGCATCGCTTGCGTGTCTGATGATCTTGATTTGCCGACAACATGCTCAACATCGTTTGATCACCATTTTGGCATTGTTATGGATGCTGTGTATGGGTGTTTCGCGAGTATATGTTGGGGTTCATTTTCCGACAGATGTCTTATCCGGTTGGAGCATAAGTTTTATTTGGATCGCGCTACTTTATTTGAGTTACATCAAAATCAGTAAAGCGTAAACAAATGAATAATTTAGATAAATATCTAATTGAGGTGGAACAATGATGTCTGCAAAGCTTTGGGCTCCCGCCCTGACTGCTTGCGCATTGGTAACAAGTATTGCACTTGTTGGTTGTAGCAAAGATCCTAAAGATGCACAGCAAGCTGCTGCTGCACAGCAAATGCCACCAACTGAAGTCGGTGTCATTGTTGCCCAACCGCAAAGCGTTGAACAATCTGTTGAACTTTCCGGCCGTACATCTGCCTATGAAATTTCAGAAGTACGTCCACAAACCAGTGGTGTAGTACTGAAACGTCTATTTGCAGAAGGCAGTTATGTTCGCGAAGGACAAGCCTTGTACGAGATCGACTCGCGTACAAACCGTGCTTCAGCTGACAGTGCTCGTGCTGCTTTAAGACGTCAACAAGCAAATTTAGGCGTGTTACGTGTTAAAGAAGGTCGCTACCGTCAGCTTGTGGGATCAAATGCGATTTCTAAACAAGAATATGACGATATTGTTGCGCAAGTAAAACTGGCTGAAGCAGACGTTGCTGCATCTCAGGCAGAACTTAAAAATGCAGAAATTAACTTAGGTTACTCAACTGTACGTGCGCCAATTTCAGGTCAAACCAACCGTTCTACAGTGACAGCGGGTGCATTAGTTACTGCATCTCAGGCTGATCCATTGGTAACAATTCAACGTCTTGATCCAATGTATGTTGACATTAACCAATCAAGCGCTGAACTTCTTCGCTTACGTCAACAGTTAAGCAAAGGCAACTTGGACAGCAGTAATAACACCAAAGTGAAATTACGTCTTGAAGATGGTAGCGAATACCCAATTGAAGGTCGTCTTGCATTTTCTGATGCGAGTGTAAACCCTGATACAGGTACTGTTACGCTTCGTGCTGTTTTTTCTAACCCGAACCATTTATTGCTTCCGGGTATGTTTGCCAATGCTCGCATCGTTCAAGGTGTGATTCCAAACGCTTACCTGATTCCACAAGCTGCTATTACACGTACCCCTACAGGTCAAGCGATTGCAATGATTGTGAATGCAAAAGGTGCTGTTGAATCTCGTCCTGTAACCACTGTTGGTACGCAAGGTTCGAATTGGATCGTTACTCAAGGCTTAAACACTGGCGATAAAGTGATTGTTGACGGTATTGCGAAAGTTAAGCCAGAGCAACAAGTTGTAGCCAAACCGTATCAACCTCAGGCTGCTGCACCTCAAGGTGCGCAACAACCTGCTGCAGCAAAGCCAAACGCTAAAGCCGCAGAACAAGCAGCGCCTAAAACTGAACAAAAAGCTACTTCAAACGCATAGGGAGTAGACTGAATGGCTCAATTCTTTATTCATCGCCCCATTTTTGCATGGGTGATTGCATTGGTGATTATGTTGGCGGGTGTACTCACGCTATCAAATATGCCAATTGCACAGTATCCGACCATTGCGCCGCCAACGGTTTCAATCTCTGCGACTTACCCTGGCGCATCTGCAGAAACAGTTGAAAACACCGTAACCCAAATCATTGAACAACAAATGAATGGTTTGGATGGCTTACGTTATATTTCGTCAAACAGTGCGGGTAACGGTCAAGCATCTATTACATTGAACTTTGAACAAGGGATCGATCCAGATATCGCCCAAGTTCAAGTCCAAAACAAACTCCAGTCTGCGACAGCGCTATTACCTGAAGACGTACAACGTCAAGGTGTAAAAGTCACCAAATCTGGCGCAAGCTTCCTACAAGTTGTAGCATTCCACTCACCATCAGGTAAGTTGACTGCGGACGACATTAAGGACTATGTAAACTCGAATATTTCTGAACCTCTCAGCCGTGTGGCAGGTGTAGGTGAAGTCCAAGTATTTGGTGGTTCTTATGCGATGCGTATTTGGCTAGATCCAGCCAAAATGGCAAACCTGAAAGTTACACCGAGTGATGTGGCTGCGGCTATCCGTACACAGAATGCTCAGGTTGCTGTTGGTCAGTTAGGCGGTGCGCCTGCAACTGAAGGTCAAGTACTGAACGCGACAGTTACAGCACAAAGTTTGTTGCAAACACCAGAGCAGTTTAAAAACATTTTCCTGCGTAACAGTAGTGATGGTGCTCAGGTACGTTTAGGTGATGTTGCACGTGTTGAATTAGGTGCTGACAACTATCAGTTCGACTCTAAGTTCAACAACAAACCTGCTGGTGGTGTAGCGATCAAACTAGCAACTGGTGCAAACGCATTAGACACAGCCGAAGCTGTTGAAGCACGTTTAAAAGAACTACGTCCAAACTACCCTGAAGGTTTAGAAGACACGCTTGCATTTGATACGACTCCATTCATTAAGTTATCGATTGAAAGTGTTGTACATACCCTTGTAGAAGCCGTGATTCTCGTATTCTTTGTGATGTTCTTATTCTTACAGAACTGGCGCGCAACGATTATTCCGACATTGGCTGTACCTGTAGTGGTATTGGGTACTTTTGCTGTCATTAACATGTTTGGTTTCTCGATCAACACACTCACCATGTTCGCGATGGTACTGGCGATTGGTCTCCTCGTAGATGATGCGATTGTTGTCGTAGAGAACGTTGAACGTGTTATGGTTGAAGATCATCTTGACCCAGTGACTGCAACTGAAATCTCAATGAAACAGATCTCGGGTGCCTTAATCGGTATTACCTCTGTGTTAACCGCTGTATTCGTGCCGATGGCATTTTTCGGTGGTACGACAGGTGTAATTTATCGTCAGTTCTCAATCACGCTGGTAACAGCAATGATTCTGTCATTGATTGTAGCATTGACCTTTACCCCTGCCCTATGCGCGACCATGTTGAAACAACATGATCCAAACAAACCTGAAAGCAACAATATCTTTGCCCGTTTCTTCCGTTGGTTTAACAGCTCTTTTGATAAAGTTGCGCATAAATACCAAGGCGGCGTGAACTTCATGACACACCACAAGATTTTCTCTGGTGTGATTTATGCAGTTGTAATCGGCTTATTAGTGCTTTTATTCCAAAAGTTACCATCATCATTCTTACCTGAAGAAGACCAAGGTGTTGTAATGACACTGGTACAGTTACCACCGAATGCCTCACTTGAGCGTACGGATAAAACTGTCACTGCAATGACCGATTACTTCCTGAAAAACGAAGAAAAATATGTCGATTCTGTATTCAGTGTTGCCGGTTTCTCGTTCACAGGTGTAGGTCAAAACGCAGGTCTTGCATTCATCAAGTTAAAAGATTGGGAAGACCGTACATCACCTGAATCTCAAGTGGGTGCGATTATTCAACGTGGTATGGCATTGAACATGATCGTGAAGGATGCTTCATACATCATGCCAATCCAATTACCAGCAATGCCTGAATTGGGTGTAACTGCCGGCTTCAACTTGCAGTTAAAAGCTTCTGCAGGTCAAACTCATCAACAACTTATCGATGCCCGTAATATGGTGCTCGGTATGGCTGCTCAAGATAAACGCCTCATGGGTGTTCGTCCTAACGGTCAAGAAGATACGCCACAGTACAAAATCACGATTGACCAAGCTCAAGCCGGTGCTATGGGTGTCAGCATTGCTGAAATCAATACCACAATGGGTATGGCATGGGGTGGTTCTTACATCAATGACTTCGTTGACCGTGGTCGTGTGAAGAAAGTCTATGTACAAGGTGAAGCTGCGGCACGTATGATGCCTGAAGACCTGAGCCAGTGGTATGTCCGTAACAACCAAGGCACAATGGTTCCATTCTCGACCTTCGCTACTGGTGAATGGACTTATGGTTCACCACGTCTTGAACGTTATAACGGTATCGCATCTGTGAACATTCAAGGTTCACCGGGTGTGGGTGTAAGTTCGGGCGACGCGATGAAAGCGATGGAAGAAATTGTACAAAAACTTCCTTCGATGGGCGTTCAAGGCTTTGACTATGAATGGACAGGTTTATCTCTAGAAGAACGTGAGTCTGGCGCACAAGCACCATTCCTATACGCACTTTCATTGTTAATCGTCTTCCTATGTCTTGCTGCCTTATATGAAAGCTGGTCTATTCCGTTCTCAGTATTACTGGTTGTACCATTAGGTGTATTGGGTGCGTTATTACTGACTTTCCTTGGAATGGTGTTCTTCAAAAATCCAAACTTGGCGAATAACATTTACTTCCAGGTGGCTATTATTGCCGTCATTGGTTTGTCCGCGAAGAATGCGATCTTGATCGTAGAATTTGCCAAAGAACTTCAAGAAAAAGGTGAAGATCTGTTTGACGCAACTTTGCATGCCGCTAAAATGCGTCTACGTCCAATTATCATGACCACTTTAGCCTTTGGTTTTGGTGTACTTCCGCTTGCCCTTTCTTCGGGTGCAGGTGCAGGTAGTCAGCACTCTGTAGGTTATGGTGTATTGGGTGGCGTAATCAGTTCTACCCTACTTGGTATCTTCTTTATTCCTGTGTTCTACGTATGGATCCGAAGTATCTTTAAGTACAAACCAAAACAACAAAATAATCAGGAGCATTTATCGTGATGCAAAATGTATGGTCTATTGCAGGTCGTAGCATTGCGGTTTCTTCACTTGCGCTTGCTTTGGCTGCCTGCCAAAGCATGCGTGGTCCAGAGCCGGTTGTTCAGACCAATATCCCCGAAAGCTACACAGCAAGTGCTTCTGGCACTTCTGTGGCTGAGCAAGGATATAAAGATTTCTTTGCTGACCAACGTCTGGTACAAGTTCTTGACTTAGCTTTAGCCAATAACCGTGACCTACGTACGGCTGCTTTAAATATTGAACGTGCACAACAACAGTATCAAATCACTGCCAATGGTCAATTACCAACCATTGGTGCAAGTGGTAGCGTACTTCGTCAAGACACGTTGAATACGCAAAAGCCTGTAACTTCTTACAATGTCGGTTTAGGTGTCACTGCCTATGAACTTGATTTTTGGGGTCGTGTACGTAGTTTAAAAGACAACGCCTTAGATAGTTACCTTGCAACTGCAAGTGCCCGTGATGCAACGCAAATTGCGCTCGTGGGTCAAGTGGCTCAAGCATGGTTAAACTATGCGTATGCCAACTCAAACTTGAAGCTTGCGGATCAAACCTTAAAGGCTCAGCTTGAATCTTATAATCTCAACAAAAAGCGTTTTGATGTAGGTATCGACAGTGAAGTTCCTGTTCGTCAGGCTCAAATTTCTGTAGAAACTGCACGTAATGATGTTGCGAACTACAAGACTCAAATTGCTCAAGCACAAAACTTATTGAACCTATTAGTGGGTCAACAAGTGCCTGCGAACTTGCTGCCGAACCAACGTGTCAATCGAATTACTTCGACCAATACCATTGGTTCAGGTATTCCAAGTGACTTGTTAAACAACCGTCCAGATGTCCGTGCAGCTGAATACAAACTGTCTGCTGCTGGTGCGAACATTGGTGCAGCTAAAGCACGTCTGTTCCCTACGATTAGTCTGACAGGTTCTGCGGGTTATGCTTCAACGGACTTAGGTGATCTATTTAAATCAGGCAACTTTGTATGGTCTGCTGGTCCTAGCCTAGATATTCCAATCTTCGACTGGGGTACACGTCAGGCCAATATTAAAGTTTCTGAAACTGACCAGAAAATTGCATTGTCTGATTATGAAAAATCAGTTCAGTCAGCTTTCCGTGAAGTGAATGATGCGCTTGCAGTTCGCCAAAACATTGGTGACCGTATTGCGGCACAGCGCCGTTTAGTTGATGCAACCAATACAACTTACAAACTATCAAATGCCCGCTTCCGTGCTGGTATTGATAGCTACTTAACTGTACTGGATGCACAGCGTGCTTCTTATGCAGCTGAACAAGGTTTGTTGTTGCTTGAACAAGCAAATCTCAACAACCAAGTTGAATTGTATAAAACACTTGGTGGTGGTATCAAAGCCAACACTTCTGATGCTGTGCAATACCAACCGTCTACTGCTGAGCGTAAAGCTGCATCAAAACAATAATTTGAGTTAGCCTAGCCCGTAATATTTGAAAAGCTCACTTCGGTGGGCTTTTTCATTTTTAGATCGGAGCTACAAAATAAAAATGAACATATTGCTTTTTGCTGAAGAGTTTCCTATCTTCAATTCACCTTTTTATATTGATAACTAAAAATGCTTTTAAGTAATCTTGAATCTGTTCCGGGTCATACCATTACACAACAACTTGATGTCGTTTATGGCAGTACTGTCCGCAGTAAACATGTTGGTCGTGACTTTATGGCTGGCCTAAAAAATATCGTGGGTGGTGAACTCAAAGGTTATACAGAACTACTCGAAGAATCCCGTCAAGAAGCTATGAGCCGTATGATTGACAAAGCACGTGCCTTAGGCGCGAATGCGGTCGTCGGTATCCGTTTTTCAACCTCAAATATTGCTCAAGGCGCCTCTGAATTATTTGTGTATGGCACGGCAGTTCGCGTAGAAGCCAACTCAGCAAAACTACCAGACCCATTTCCAACTCAGGACTAAGTCATGGATGCCTTTATTTTTAAAGTCCTGATCTTTGTGGTGCTTTTTTGTATTGGCTGGGGCTTCGGTCGCCATATCGAACAAAAACATCTCAAAGAACTCGAAGCTCAAGAAAAGCGATTGGCGCATATTCGCATAGACAACAACCGCTTTAAAACTACTGAACATTTCGGACAACTGATTTCGAGTAATGTAGTGATTTCACATGATTATTTTAAATATGTGATTGCCAATATTCAGAACTTCTTTGGCGGACGTTTAACCAGTTATGAAAGCATCGTCGATCGGGCACGTCGTGAAGCCGTGGTGCGTTTAAAGCAAGAAGCTGAAAAGATGGGCGCAAACCAAATTATGGGCTTACGTTTAAGCACCACTGAGTTGGGTATGCAAGGTGGCATGGTCGAAGTCTTTGCGTATGGAACAGCAATTCAAAAGAGAGACATCTGATCTCTCTACTTCTCCCCAATTCATTTTTTACTATTTAATTTACTTTACACAATGTGTTTTCAAACTCTTCATAACTCACATTTTCATTGCGACAAACTTTAAAGCAAACCTCATTAAATTTCTTTTCATCAATATTTGGATCATGATAACTAAATGCAACATCTCCAGCATAAGCACGTGCCAGATCTTGCACCACAATGTCAGCTTTACATCCATATAAAGTTGGACATGCCTCTAATGTTCCTTCGTAATACTCTTTACACTGAGTCGGTTCGACATCCACCTTATTGGGTTTTTGCATCGACACATTTAAACCATTTTCATTCATTAGAAGAAAATATTGAAGTTTTCTAAATGGTTTTAAGTCAATCTCGAGTCCCGAATGATTGATACGAGCCAATTGATCTTTGTAAGAATTATGATCATCTGAGATTAACTCTGCATTACCAGCTTTATCGATTTTGATAAAGCTATAGTTGACAGGCATATATGCGCCACTCCCCTTATGTGCAATCACTTCGATCAAATGATCTTTCGCAATAAATGCTCCCGTAAAGACAGTCGATTCAACACTGGTCAGCAACTTACCTTTCACTAAAACACAATATCCAAAACATTGATCTTTGAATCTAGCCTGATCGCCTTTAAAATCATCAACAGGATGAAATTCAGCTCGCCATTTAAAATCACCAATTTTATTCGAGCTATAAGGTAATTTATCAACATCTGAATCTTGAGGATTTTGACTGTAATACTCAGACTTCAATAATCCTTTTTCATCAAACAGTTCTTCGATCGGTAACCAGCCCTCATTTGGTCCTCGCATAACAACTTCTGCACTCGCCACTTCAACTTTAGGTTCAATCTCAACAGATTCAGTAACTGGTTCTGATACAGTTCCTATTTCTTTTTCAGGCTTTTCGAGTGTTGAGTTGTGCTCAATTTTTTGAGCTTTCTGTTTAAAATAAAAATAAGCCACTGTACCGATTGCGCCAATGATTGCGCACAAAATGATGGCTATTCCCCATTTGTTAAAATTATTCTTTTTCATTTCTTATAATCTCGATACTCATTAAAAAAGTCACTCTTAAGAGTGACTTTTAAACAATTTAAACTTGATAAAACTTACTTCACTTTGGTTTTACGAATCATTTTATACAACGTTGTCGGTGATAAACGTGATACCCAAACACCGAGCTTTTCTTTAGAACCACCCACCACGATGTATTCTTCCCCACGTTGCAAAGATTGCACTACTGTTTCGGCAAACTGATTGGCTTCTAGACCATTTTCAATGGCTTCATCCTGATGCCCTTGTGGCTTGCCTGCACCATTGAGTGCATTAAATGAAACATTGGTTTTGACAAATCCGGGGAAAATCACCGATACGCCCACCCCTTGATCTGCCACTTCTGCACGTAGACTGTTCGCCCACATATGAATGGCAGCTTTTGCAGCAGAATAGGTCGCGCGGTACTGTGTCCCTAATAAGCCTGCAACACTTGAAACAAAAGCAATTCGACCCGACTTTTGCGCTAAAAAAGTCGGTAAAACGGTTTTAGTCAAATAGACTTGAGAAAAATAATCTACTTCCATGATGGCACGTTCAGTTTGCATGGTCGTATCCGTGATCAATGCACGCTGACTCAATCCCGCATTATTGATTAGCCAATCAATTCGGCCTTTATTCGCAAGGACTTGTTCATAAGCGTGGCGAACTTGTTCTTCATTGGTAATGTCTGCACACACTGAAAGATGCTGATCTGGATGTAATAATGAAACCCGGACTTTTTCCAACTCTTCAAAACGACGTGCGGTCAAAATGACCTGCGCCCCTTGCAAAGCACATTCTTTTGCTAAAGCTTCACCCAAACCTGAAGATGCCCCAGTAATCCATACCACTTTTCCGTTCAAATCATCACGTTTTGCCATTTTGACATCCTTTTAAATAACTAATTTATTCATTTATATGTATTTTATGCTTTATGTAGTACAGGCTCATTGTTCAAAAACACCATAAAATGGTCAAAATACTGACTCATCGACCGTGCATCATAAATTTTGCCGAGTTTATCGAAGCGTTTATATCCGAGTTGCGTGGTGAGATTGATGACACCGGTTAAAGTTTTATCCACCACCATATTAAATTTCAGCATTTTTTTCGGTTCACGCACCAAATGCGTCACCCCTGCATCGACCACTTGCGTGAATGCTTTCAACGCGAGCGGCACGTATTGATTTTGCCCATCTTTCATCTGACTGACATAGCCCAGCAAGTCAGTGGCTAAAGAGGCATCGATCGGGTAATGCATAAAATGCTGACCATCTTCGCTGTAAAAACGTCCATATAAATAATTTACCATCGGTACAAGGCGGTCATTGCCAAAAAAAGACACCGACCACGGCATATATTTACGGGTCGTTTCACGTATTTGCTGAATAATTTTTTCGGATTCATTGTCTCCAGACTTATTCATGCGCGCCATTTGGCCAAAAACTTGATCTAAAATTTCACATGCAATATCCGCTAAATTATCCCCTAAGGCTTTGGACTGACTTTCTGTTTCACCTGCGTTGAGCTTTTGATGAATCGTCTCAAAACGTTGATATGTCGTAGGTTGAATCTTTAAAGAAATAGAATAAGTCATTTGATATTGCTCCTTTTATCTTAGTTTTGGGATCAATGGATACTTCTTATCTTAGGTCCTATCATACGGACTCTTTTATTTACTGCCAAATCCTAAAAGTTAACATTCGCCCAACATCCCTAATTCACCATTTTTTTTGCTACAATAGATCTAATTTTTTATCCACTTTTGATCTGTTTAGACTATGACTGATTCAGCGCAAAATATTGCTACGACCTACGATCCGACCGAGATCGAAAAAAAATGGTACAAGACTTGGGAAGAGAGAGGCTACTTCAAGCCATCTCAAAAAGGTGATTCATTCTGTATTATGATTCCGCCACCAAACGTCACTGGTAGCTTGCATATGGGTCATGGTTTCAACAATGCCATTATGGATGCGTTGACTCGTTATAACCGTATGTCTGGCAAAAACACCCTTTGGCAGCCAGGTACCGACCATGCAGGTATCGCAACGCAAATGGTTGTTGAACGTCAATTGGGTGCTGAAGGCATCAGCCGTCACGACCTTGGCCGTGAAAAGTTCATCGAAAAAGTGTGGGAATGGAAAGAACAATCTGGCGGGAACATTACCCGTCAAATTCGTCGCCTTGGTTCATCTGTAGACTGGTCTCGTGAACGCTTCACTATGGATGAAGGTTTATCAAACGCTGTGAAAGAAGTGTTTGTTAAGCTGCATGAAGAAGGCTTAATTTACCGTGGTAAACGCCTAGTCAACTGGGACCCTAAACTACAAACTGCCCTTTCTGACTTAGAAGTTGAGTCTGATAAAGAAGAAGCAGGTTCACTTTGGCACTTCAAATATTTCTTTGAAGACAAATCAATCCGCACCCATGACGGCAAAGATCACATTGTTGTGGCGACAACACGTCCTGAAACATTGCTTGGCGATACAGCTGTTGCGGTTGCGCTTGATGATGAACGCTATGCAGCGCTTGTAGGCAAAAACATCATCCTACCTATTACAGGCCGTGCTGTTCCAATCGTAAAAGACGAATATGTAGACAAAGAATTTGGTACAGGCTGTGTGAAAATCACCCCTGCGCACGACTTCAATGACTATGAAGTGGGCAAACGCTGTGAACTTCCAATCATCAACATCTTCAACAAAAATGCTGAAGTTCTTGCTGAATTTGAATACATCGCGAAAGCGGGCGAGCAAATTTCTAAAACCATTCCTGCCCCTGCGGACTACATTGGTTTAGAACGTTTTGCTGCACGTAAAAAATTGGTTGCTCAAGCTGAAGCTGAAGGCTGGTTAGACCAAATTCAACCGTACACATTGAAGCCACCTCGCGGTGACCGTTCAGGCGTAATCGTTGAGCCATTACTGACTGACCAATGGTACGTAAAAATTGCACCGCTTGCAGAGCCTGCAATTAAAGCGGTTCAAGACGGTCAAATTAAGTTTGTACCTGAGCAATACAGCAATATGTACATGGCTTGGATGAACAACATTCAAGACTGGTGTATCTCACGTCAATTATGGTGGGGTCACCGTATTCCAGCTTGGTACGATGCGGAAGGTAATGTTTACGTTGGTCGTAACGAAGCGGAAGTACGTGAGAAAAATGGCATCCCTGCCGATGTTCAATTAGATCAAGACGAAGACGTACTTGATACTTGGTTCTCATCTGGTCTTTGGACATTCTCAACTTTAGGTTGGACTGGCGATGCCAAAAAAGATGCTGAGAACTATTTCTTAAATACCTTCCACCCGACTGATGTGCTTGTTACTGGTTTCGACATCATCTTCTTCTGGGTTGCCCGTATGATCATGATGACCATGCACTTCATGAAAAATGAAGATGGTACGCCACAAGTGCCGTTTAAAACGGTGTATGTACACGGTTTGGTACGTGATGGCGAAGGTCAGAAGATGTCTAAATCTAAGGGTAACGTGCTTGACCCATTAGATTTGATTGACGGTGTGGATTTAGAAACTTTAGTACAAAAACGTACTACAGGTTTGATGAACCCGAAACAAGCAGCGAAGATTGAAAAATCAACCCGTAAAGAATTCCCTGAAGGTATTCAATCTTACGGTACTGACGCAGTTCGTTTCACATTCTGTGCGCTTGCCAACACCGGTCGTGACATTAAGTTCGACATGAAACGTGTTGAAGGTTACCGTAACTTTGCCAACAAAATCTGGAACGCTACTCGTTTCGTGATGATGAACTGCGAAGATCAAGTGATTGGTCAAGAAGTACGCCAAGATCTTTGGGAATTGCCTGAACAATGGATTGTGAGCCGTCTACAAAAAGCGGAACAAGCAGTGCAAACAGCATTTGCAACGTATCGTTTAGACTTGGCTGCACAAGCGATTTACGAGTTCATTTGGAATGAATACTGTGACTGGTATGTGGAGCTGACTAAGCCTGTTCTGAATGACGAAAACGTATCGGTTGAGCGTAAAGCTGAAGTACGTCGTGTGCTTCTTTCTGTGATGGAAGCGTCTTTACGTTTGGCTCATCCATTGATGCCGTACCTAACAGAAGAAATCTGGCAAACACTTGCGCCGAAACTGAACATTTCTGGCGAAACGATTATGCTGGCACAGTACCCTGTTGCTGACCAAACATTGGTGAATGAGCAAGCTGAAGCAGATATGCAATGGCTTCAAGGTTTAATTGGTGCAGTACGTAACATCCGTGGTGAGATGGGCTTAGGTAATGCACGTTTATTGCCTGTTCTACTTCAAAACACCACTGATGCGGAAAAAGCGCAAATCGCACGTATTGAACCGTTGTTTAAAGCATTGGCAAAAGTTGAAAGCATTACTTTCCTTGCTGACGGTGAACAACCGCCATTGTCTTCTTCATCTGTCGTAGGTCATGTGTCTGTATTCGTTCCAATGAAGGGTTTAATCGACCCGAAAGCGGAATTGGGTCGTTTGCAAAAAGACTTAGACAAGGTTCAAAAACAGCATGACCAAATTGCAACTAAACTTTCTAACGAAGGTTTTGTAGCGAAAGCACCTGCGGCTGTGGTTGAAGGTGAGAAAGTGAAACTTGCTGAGTTTGCTGATCAGTTAGCGAAGATTAAAGCGAATATGGAGCAGATTGCAGCGCTTTAATGTGTTGTTAGTTTGATCTAATTTGTAGTATAAAGGGCTGATTATTCAGCCCTTTATTTAAGTTGACAAAAATAACTAATCATGCGAAAAGGTTTTTTTAGTTAACAGATGTTCACACATGCCTCGGATTGTTTCTGTACCACTTAGTTTAGAACAGCGAGAACGACTCATTTTTCTGGCCAAAC
>NZ_VPAO01000022.1:0-65363 GCF_013419235.1 Acinetobacter sp. YH12098 | reverse complement strand
ACTCACCCGTCCGCCGCTAGAAATCGGTAGCAAGCTACCTATTCCCGCTCGACTTGCATGTGTTAAGCCTGCCGCCAGCGTTCAATCTGAGCCATGATCAAACTCTTCAGTTTAAAATCAATAGTACATATAGTGTACCAATCTTGGCTCATCAATTACTGACAAAAATTTGCTCAAATAAACTTCGAGTAATTTCTACCATTAATCAATGAAAATAATTTCGATCGATCAATCAGTAAAAATCCACACAAGTTGTTCTTCATAATCTCTTAATGATCTTTCTAACATCTCGTCAATGCTAGAAGCTGGACTTCGATAAACTCAACAATTCAACGCTTCGCGTTTCGTTCGTTTCCGTCTATCTCGTCGGTATGGGGTGCATTCTAGAGCATTTCAGAATCATTGCAACCCCCAATTCACTATATTTTTCACGTATGTATTTTTTATAAGCGTTTTTGCTAAAAAAATTGCACTTTTACCTATTTTTTAAGCATTTTTTCTTTGTACACGACAAAAAAAGATAACTCATTGAAATAATGGTATAGTAGTTGTTTTCTGACGACGAATATGATGACACATTTCAATGAGTTACATCTCATCTTAAACAAATATCTAAAGTGGAACAAGTCACATGCAAAATGTTTTACACTGATTATGCTTGCATTAATTGTAAAAACAGACATGTAATCTTTCTTCTGCATCTAAAGCCTTACCCATCAAGTGCTTACCACAATCATTTTATCGACGTATACAACGCTTCTTTGCAGATCAGTATTTCGATTGTTACCCATACATAACATCCCTATTATGATGGATAACGTGTGGCATCCCTGCCACACTCGTGTATCCAAACGTTGCTTAAATTAAACTATGTAATAGTGGCGACATAAAGGTGCTCTTATCGCTATATATTAAAAACTTAGTGGAACACTGTTTCTAAAGCTTTTAAACCCACTTTGGGATCAAGTAGACCGTTGTAAATTTCAGGGATTTCACGTTCCACCCCAAAAAATTCATAAATGGCAAGCATCGCCCCACGAACTGAATATTCCACAGTAAAGACCACGTCATCTTCAATTTCCACAAACTGTCCAAGGAAAGCAAAGTTTTGTGAGCCTTGTGGAATTACCTGTGGACGATCCCCCGGTTTACGGCAGGCGAATAGGGCAGAGGCGTATGGCATCATGGCGGTAGTAACATCAGTCGTTGCCAAAACATGATCTAAAATGTCGTCAAAACCGAGCTGTTTAATCAGTTCTGTTAGGATTTCTTGCCCCGTGGCTTCGGACATTGGTTTTTTGATGTAATCGCCTATATGGTCAATTTGGAAACCGTAGCCCCATAAGGTATATAAACCTTCAGGTAAGTCGGCAAAGTGTGGCTGTGCAGGAACCACGATGGATAAATGCCAACCCGACTCATACCAAGTCATGAGTGCGCCTGTGCCTGGTTCATTGCCTGTATAGTCAATAATACGTTTAAGTAGCACGTCATCTTTCATGGTCAGAGTGAAAGACTCCCACTTATGTTCATCGACATTGCCATAAAAAGTCATTGGACGGCCAAAGTCTGGGGCTTTTTGTGCCAGCGTTTCCCAAAGCGTCCAGCCATGATCTTCTCGATGACGAATAAGGGCAGGCACGTCATGATTACCGCCATAACGTGAGTCTGCTGTAATAGAGCCTAAAGTGAAAATAGCTAAATCATTGGCTTTCAGATTAATTTGCTCTGAGCCTTCAGGCAATTGTACATATAGGCGTGAAGCGTAGCGTTCTTGAGTTTCAGCATTGGTAATGAAGTCTGCATCTGTGACATAGTGTCCAAAACGCACATCGACGCCTTGTGCGACTAACCAACGCTGTAGGGGCAGAATCATCGAGTCATATTGGTTGTACTTGGTACGTTTCACACCCGCTAAGGTATGAATGCGTGGCAATTCTTGAATAAAACGCAAGAAATAGCGTCTTAACTCTGCTGCACTGTGCCATTTTTGAAAAGCGAAAGTCGTGCGCCACATGCGCCAGAAATTGGTTTCAAAAAAGGTTTCATCAAAAAACTCATCAATGCGGCGACTGCCAATTTTTTCTTCTTTTGAAGCTAATAGGCGCAGCATCTGTGCACGATGTAGCGTATTCAGACCAAGCTTTGCTGCATCCGCAATGACATGTTCGGCATCAATCAACCGTGCATTGGCGTGGGTTTTCACTTTTTCATTAAACTCACGACATTCTTCACGCACCGAAATGTCTGGATTTTCCAAAGATGGAATACTGGAAAATAAGTCCCATAGGCACAAATAAGTTTCATCGGTCAGCATTCGCCCACCACGTGTTACCCAAGCTTGCGCGGCATGCGGTGTATGTCCACCATCCATCGAACCACCTGAAATATCGAGTTCTTCTAAAATATGGATATTTTTGGCAGGGACTTTGGCATCACGGATTGCAAATGCAGCAGCAGCCATACCTGCGATACCACCACCAATAATCCAAAGATGGGACTGTTGCGCGTCTAATGGGGTGCGCTTCTTATTTTGCATGGTTCACCTTTAATTATGATGTTAAAAATTATGAAGTAAAAAAATTGGTTTAGAAAAACCTTAAAAATAGTATGTCTTTTTATATATGAAAAATGTATGAAATGGGAAGCAATCCCCTCATTATATTTTGTAATCAAAAATAGACGTATGATGGCTATTTTTAATACACATTTGTCTTTTTATTAAAATTGAATATGATCTAAATAATTGATGTTAATGTTTATTGTTGAGTAATTGCTCTATTGTTGTTTTCACTATGCCGTATGCTAAATTTCTTTAAAAATAGGCTTTTTATTTATCATTAAAAAATATCTTTGTACACGACAAAAAAAGATAACTCATTGAAATAATGGCATAGTACTTGTTTTCTGACGACGAATATGATGACACATTTCAATGAGTTACATCTCATCTTAAACAAATATCTAAAGTGGAACAAGTCACATGCAAAATGTTTTACACTGATTATGCTTGCATTAATTGTAAAAACAGACATGTAATCTTTCTTCTGCATCTAAAGCCTTACCCATCAAGTGCTTACCACAATCATTTTATCGACGTATACAACGCTTCTTTGCAGATCAGTATTTCGATTATCGTCAAATTTCTCAGTTAATTTTCAATATATTTTCATTCGATAAAGTCCAATTAACTTTGGATAGAACTAATTGGAAATGGGAAAACGAGATATTAATATCTTGATGTTAGCCATCGTCTATCGTGGAATAGCGATACCTATTGTTTGGACATTGCTCAATAAACGTGGAAATTCAGATACAAAAGAGCGTATTGCTTTGATTCAACGCTTTATCTCCATTTTTGGTAAAGATCGTATTGTGAATGTGTTTGCAGACAGAGAATTTATCGGTGAGAAATGGTTTACATGGTGAATTGAAAATGACATTAACTTCTGTATACGTGTTAAAAAAACTTTATTGTGACCAATCACTTAGCCAAGAATCATAAAATTAGTGATTTATTTCGTCATCTTCAAGTTGGTCAAACTGAATGTCGTAAACGACGTATTTGGGTTGGTCGAGTGAAACTGTATATTAGTGCGCTGCGATTAGAAGATGGAGAACTTTTACTTGTTGTTTCTCCTATGTTTAATGCTTCTGCTATTCGTGATTATGCATTACGCTGGGAAATCGAAACGTTATTTAGTTGTCTCAAAGGACGTGGATTCAATCTTGAAAATACTCGTTTAACAGACCCTAGACGAGTCAAGAAATTGATAGCAGTGCTAGCTATCGGTTTCTGTTGGTGCTATTTAACAGGTGAATGGCAACATGATCGGAAAAAAGCGATAAAAATAAAGAAGCATGGACGACTTTCAGTAAGTTTATTTCGCTACGGTTTGGACTATGTTCAAATGGCTATTCTACGTTTGATTGGTTTTGGAAAAAAAGAAGAATTTAAGAAAGTGCTAGCAATTTTAAGAAAGAAAAAGCCTGATAGGACAAGGATCCTATGAAATTTGTCGTGTACAGAGGCATTTTTTATAAATTTTTAGCAAATAGTCGATATTTAATTAAGTAAATTTCTTATATCTAGCAAATCTTTTTCAGCGCTTTTAAATCTAATAAAAGTAGCTTTGATTATTTATTGATCATTAGTCTACTTTTCTTCCTCAAAGCACATCATTTTTTTCTGTCATCACACCGATTCAAGCTTTATAGACATTTTTTTGCGTGCATTTTTATATTTCCAAGCATTTTTTAACGTTCAAATGCTAAATGTTGCATGACTTCCAAGATGACTTGTTGCTTTCCACGGAAATCCTCGGCAGAAAATAGCAGCTTGGCACGTCGAGGGAGTTGTTCTCGTACCAATGCAAATAGTTGGTACTGTGCTGCGATATCCAAATCATGTAATTGTTGCTGCGCCTCACAAAATAATGCTCGCTTATACTGTGTAGTTTGGTAGTCAAATAAATATCTCAAGATTCGATCAATCTGTTCATCATGATTATCGGTATTGTAATACGCCATGTTGTTGCTCTTTTTTGATTTTTGACCATTGTTCCATAAGGCCTGTTTTTGCAAAAATCATTTTAATTACATGCTTAGTCATTTTTGCTGATAAAAATACAGCCTATTTTATTTGAATAATCACTATTAACGATCACAGTCATAAAAAGCCACTATTTTTGGGCTTTAGACGCATAGAGCGCAGGCTGCGTTTTACGTACACTCTTTTTATTTTTTAGGTGCAGGATGCCAACACAGTTTTTTCCACGCTTATTCTTACTATTAGGCGGATTAGGATTTTTGGCTTTTGGTGTCGTACTCTCTATACATTCAAATTTAGGGACATCCCCTATTTCCTCGGTGCCCTATAGCTTTAGCTATATCTTTCCTCTCACCGTCGGCACATTAACAGTATTAATGCATATCGTCATGATCCTGCTGCAAATGCTGATCTTAAAATCACGCTTTCAATGGATACAGTGGCTGCAATTACCCGTGGGAATTTTGTTTGGTGCATTTATTGACGGTTTAATGTGGCTGACCCAAGGCTGGAGCATAGAAAGTTACCCACTTCAACTCCTAGCTTGCTTGGCAAGTTGCCTGATTACTGCTTTAGGTGTGAGCTTAGTGGTCAAAGCCAGTCTAGTCCTCTTGGCCGCAGAAGGTCTCTATCAAGCCATTGCTGTTCGTTATCGCCTTGATTTTGGCAACTGTAAAACCTATGGCGACATCCTCTTGGTCAGTATTGCGGTTATCAGCAGTTGGCTGGTCTTACATCAAGTCATCGGAGTCCGTGAAGGCACCATTATTACCGCACTTTTAGTGGGAACATTAGTTAAGCGGATCTTACCTAAATTAAGCTTCATTCAATTTGGCCCTAAGCCCTAAAATAAAACTCAATGAACATCTATCTGAGTAAACACATTTTAAAGCTCGATTGAATCGGGCTTTTTTCTGGAGCGATTAAAGTCTTTAATACAGAAATAAATGTGATTTTTGAAAGGAATAACTCAATTTTACAAATAAAAAAGGGAAAGATCTCTCCCAAAATCTTTCCCTTAGAATTGAATCTTTAGTCGATCCATCGTGTAGTTATTATAGTTATTTGTTAACTCACTAAAAAAAAGAGTCCCTTGGGGAAGAGACTTATAAAAAGTGGAGTTATGATTATGTACCCTCTAGATGGTATATATATCTCTCTAGATGAATAAATCTTATACATAAAATTCGAGAAATGCAACACATTTGGCAAAATTTAAGTGTTGTTTTTATAAGGTTTTTTTTGAATTTGCTTATTTATATTATTAATATATTAATTGGTAAAAAAAAGCAGGCCGAAGCCTGCTTTTAATTCAATAACTTAACTAAAAATTCAAGAATTTATTAGTCGGTAAAAGTTACTTTTGCGATCGCTTTTTTGCTCGCTTGGATAATCAAAGTTTTGTTTTCTGACACAGCATAACCTGCATCAACCACTTCCCAATCCACTTTCACCGCGCCACGACCAATTGCATCTTTTGCTTGAGCTGCATTTTTAGTCAAACCCGCTTCACGCAAAATAGAAGTAATGAAAATCTCACCACCAAATGCGCCACGAGAAATCGTCACTTCTGGTGTACCTTCTGGAAGTTCACCTTCAGTAATCAAGTTACCTGCGCCTTTGTGCGCATTTGCTGCAGCTTCTGCTCCATGGAAACGCTCAACCAATTCAAGTGCAAGAATTTTCTTCACTTCTTGTGGGTTACGGCCTTCAGCCACTTCTTTGAGCAACTGTTGAATTTCTTCAATCGATTTAAAGCTCAATAAGTCAAAGTAACGTTCGATCAAATCATCTGGCATTGACAGCACTTTTTGGTACATCGCACCCGGTGCATCAAAGACTGCAATATAGTTACCCAAAGATTTAGACATTTTATTTACGCCGTCTAAACCTTCAAGAATCGGCACAGTAATGCACACTTGAGACTCTTGGTCATAACGGCTTTGTAATGTACGACCCATCAGCAAGTTAAAGGTTTGGTCTGTACCCCCCAACTCTACATCCGCTTCTAGTGCAACTGAGTCATAACCTTGTACCAATGGATATAAAAACTCGTGAATCGCAATCGGTTGATGACTGTTATAACGTTTAGTGAAGTCATCACGTTCCAACATACGTGCCACAGTTTGCTGTGAAGCCAACTGAATCAAGTCAGCAGCAGTTTTTTGACCAAACCACTCTGAGTTAAACACAACTTTAGTTTTCGCAGGGTCAAGAATCTTAAATACTTGTTCTTGATACGTTTTAGCATTTTCTAAAACTTTTTCACGAGACAACGGCGGACGCGTAGCGCTCTTACCCGTTGGGTCACCGATCATGGCTGTATAGTCACCAATCAGGAAGTAAACTTCATGACCTAAATCTTGGAAAACTTTTAATTTATTAATCAGAACCGTATGACCTAAATGTAAATCAGGTGCAGTCGGGTCAAAACCCGCTTTAATTTTTAATGGGCGATTCTGCTTTAATTTCTTAAGAAGATCTTCTTCAGAAATAATCTCATGTGTGCCTCGTTGAATGAGGGCAAGTTGTTCTTCAGCCGGCAGGAAATTTGACATCACAAAATCCAAATAGATCAGTTATACAATTTGTGCGATATACTAACACTTTTTCAGCACATTGCAGGCTTAAGAATCATCATGACAGCGATCTACATTGGGGTAATGACCGGCACAAGCATGGATGGTGTCGATATTGTTGCTGCTTCTTTTGATCCTTTAGAGATTCATGCGACGCTCACACTTCCCTTTGACCCAGACCTTCGTGATGAACTAATGGCTCTCACCTTGCCTGATGACAACGAAATTGATCGTATGGGTAAGGCAGACGTTGCTTTAGCTCAAATGATCGGTCATGGCATCAATGAGTTGATCGAGAAGAATCAGCTAGATCGTAGTCAAATCAAGGCGATTGGCTCACATGGACAAACCATTCGCCACCGCCCTGAACATGGTTTTACCCTGCAAATTGGCGACCCCAATATTATTACCGAACTCACTAAAATCCCGGTGATTTCAGACTTCCGCCGCCGTGATATGGCTGCGGGTGGTCAAGGCGCACCTTTAGTTCCTGCGTTCCATCAAGCGCTTTTCCAACATGACACCATTCACCGTGTGATTTTAAACTTGGGTGGCATTGCCAATGTCAGCATGTTACCTGCGGGTAAACCTGAAGATGTCTATGGCTTTGATACAGGCCCTGCCAACATTTTAATGGATGCATGGTGCGAACGTTATACTGGTCAGCCCTATGATGAAAATGGGAACTGGGCAGCTTATGGTCAACCTATTCGCAGTCTGCTCGACCGCTTACAAGCACATGAGTTTTTCTCTAAAGAACCGCCAAAAAGCACAGGTCGTGAAGACTTCAATCTAGAATGGTTAGATGAACAGATTCTCGATTGGCGTGGAGATCTCGAATATGACGAACTCGAAGATACGCCAGAAAACATTCAAGCAACCTTAATGAAACTCACCACACGTGCCATTAAAAAAGCCATTTACCGTTCTGATATGGATACTGGTGAAGTCTATGTATGCGGTGGTGGTGCATACAATTCGCACCTATTAGAGCAACTGCGCTGGCGTTTACGTAAACATGAATGGACGGTACAAAGTACCGCCGATTTAGGCTTAAGCCCAACATGGGTGGAAGCCACAGCCTTTGCTTGGTTGGCGATGCGCTTTGTCAATCAGCTTAGTGCAAATTTACCAAGTGTGACTGGTGCTGCTGGCTATCGTATCTTAGGTACAATCACTGCGGTTTAAGAGTCAAAAACATATAAAAAAGGTCTGCAATTGCAGACCTTTTTTATATAGACAAGCTTTTATATAGATTAACTACTATATACAAAGCATAGCTCAAACTTAATTCATCATTGCCTTGGCATGTTCATTACGAAAAGCCCGTAAAATCTGCTGTCCCGCCCGACCTGTTGGGCTTAAACCCAGTCGATTTTGCTCTTGTCGAATGGCTTGACGGGTTTTATCTCCAATTAATCCATCCACTTTACCAATGTCATAGCCACGGTTAAGTAAAAATTGTTGAATCTCACGTCGTTCCGCACGTGAAGTCCCAGGATCATCGGTTGGCCATGTCGTACTAAAGCCACCCTTGCCTTGTAAGCGATCGGATAAATGCGCAATCGCTAATGCATAACTTTCTGCGGCATTGTAGCTGTAGATTGCATCGAAATTTTTAAACACCAAGAATACAGGCCCACTTGCCCCAGCCGGTGCCATTAATCCAGCTTGGCTCGATCCAGAAAGGTTACCTTGAATTAACGGCGTGCCATCGGCACGCTGCAAACCACGATTCATCCAGCTATCTAATGACTTTTTATTACGCCGACTTTCACCACTGATCGACATTCCTTCTGGAATTTTTACTTCAAAGCCCCACGGCTGACCAGTTTGCCAACCACGCTTTTTCAGGAAGTTGGCTGTAGATGCCAACGCATCCGTGGTACTCGACACCAAATCACGGCGGCCATCACCATCAAAATCGACGGCCAGTTCTTCATAAGTGCTCGGCATAAATTGGGTATGACCAAATGCACCTGCCCACGAACCTTTCAATTGAGATTCATTTAAATCACCACGCTGCAAAATCCGCATGGCTGCAAAAAACTCGCCACGGAAATAGCTTTGACGGCGTCCTTCACAACTTAAAGTGCCCAATGACTGTAATAAAGGATAGCTACCCGCAATATCACCAAAATTACTCTCCACACCCCAAACCGCGACCACGGTTTCAGCAGGCACACCATAAGCCGCTGCGACACGGTTTAATACATCACGATGCTGCGCCAATTTCTGCTGACCCAGTTGTACACGCTCTTCATCTACCAGACCGGACAGATAGTCCCAAATCGGAGTTGAAAACTCAGGCTGATAGTTGAGCTTTTCAATCACAGAATAATCAGGTGTTAAATTTTGTGTATAGCGATCATAAGTGGATGCACTCACACCAGCATTCATTGCTTGCGAGCGCAAATTGGCTAAACAACCTTGAAAGTTATTTTGTGGTGAAATGCTGCTTGTTGTAGGAATGCTCGACGCATTGACAGACTGACCATTAATAATCAACTCGGCATTTGCCTGAGTTATTGCCAAAAAAGCAGTCCCGAAAACAAATCCTAAGTGATGCTTCATACCCTAGATCTTTTTTGAATTTAAATTGTTGCTTTAACAATAGCAGCTCAAAGCAAAAGTTAAAGGTTCAAAACGTAAATTTAAATTCATATTTTCTACTTATTTAAATTCATTTTTAAAATTTGAATTCAAAAGTAGTTATCCACAACCCAACTTTAAATTCATTACAAACCAAACACCGGTTTAAATTTAAATTCAAAACTTTTAAATTTAAAGATAAATTAGGTGCATAAAAAATTATCCACAAATGCAAAATAGGGTAAAAATTCATTTTTATTATTAATAATCAAAATATTATAGGTTTTAAAATATACTCCCTATAGATCCAATAAGTCTGAGCAACTTTTAAATTCAAATTTTAAATTTAAACACGGCGAAATGAATTCATTTTTTCAAATTTGAATTCATAAACTTTGAATTCATTTTTTTCGTATAAGATTTTTTGAATTCAAATTCATAGTTTGAATTTAAAAACACAATTTGAATTCAAAACGCTTTGGTTATTTTTGATTTTGATTCACACACATCGCAGGCTATTGATACACAAAAAATCATACGAAGATTAACGCAGAATATTTATAAACGAATGACCACTTTGTAATCAAAGGTTTCTTATCGTTTCACCGATAAGCGGTGTGATTTTGCAAAGAGGCGCAATGATGCCCGAACTATAGCGATAAAAAAAGCGGCCATGTGCATGACCGCTTTTTTATCATTCAAACACAGGTTTAAATGGTCATATCTTCGCTAAGTGCCAGTGGATTCGGCAAAATTTTCGCCAAAGCACGGCATAAAGCTGTTAATTCTGCAGTATCGTTCGGCATTAATGTGATGTGACCGATTTTGCGACCTTCACGCTCTGTTTTGTTATACAGATGCAAATGTGCGCCATTCAGTGCCAATACATCTTCAGACTTCGGATGTTGGCCAATGATGTTTACCATGACCGTTGGACGAACAACTTCAGTTGAACCCAAAGGTAGACCTGCTACAGCACGAATGTGGTTTTCAAATTGTGAACACACTGCGCCTTCAATCGACCAATGCCCCGAGTTATGCACACGTGGCGCCATCTCATTGGCATATAAGCCTTTATCCGTCACAAAAAGCTCTAGCGTCAAAACACCGACATAATTCAAATGATTGAGCAGGCGAGTAATGTAATCTTGCGCAACTGGTTGTAAGTCTGCACTGTTTGGTGCAGGCACAATCGAATGCGACAAAATGCCGTTGTGGTGGTGGTTTTCCGCCAATGGCCATGTTTTCACATCACCATCTTGACCACGCACCGCAATGATTGAGACTTCACGTGAGAAGGTTACAAAGCTTTCCGCGATCAATTCACCTGCAGGGCCTAGTTCAGCCCATGCTTGATCCATTTGCTCAGCGCTACGTAGCACAAATTGACCTTTACCGTCATAACCGCCACGCGATGTTTTCAGTACGATGGGTAAACCCAACTCAGCAACAGCAGCTTGTAAACCCTCGAAAGATGTCACGGCCTTATAAGGTGCAACTGGGATAGCCAATTCATCAAACAAAGCTTTTTCAGACAAACGATGCTGTGCAATCGCTAAAGCTTGGCGCGGTGGGTGCAATGCTTTGTTCTTAGTCAACACATCAACATCTGCTAACGGAGTATTTTCAAACTCTAAGCTGAAAACATCTGCGCTCTGAATGAAATCTTGCAAACCATTTTCAGCTTGAGTCGAAATCACTGGACCCAGCGCTGCAGAAGGGCACTCAGTACTCGCTTCAAAGAAGGTGCATTGAATGTTTAAAGGCAATGCCGCTTGCGCCATCATGCGACCCAACTGGCCACCACCAAAAATACCAATGGTTTTATCCATGAGAAATGCCCCTTAATTAAGCTTGACCCGGAATATTTTTACTCGCCACTTTATCGGTTTGCGCAGCGCGGAAATCTGCAACATTTTTTGCGATTTCAGGACGCGTTAAACCTAAAATTTGTGCCGCCATGATCGCTGCATTGGTCGCACCCGCTGGGCCAATCGCCAAAGTACCAACTGCAATACCTGCTGGCATTTGCACGATAGACAGTAATGAATCCACGCCGTTTAAAATTGATGATTTTACCGGTACGCCAAGTACAGGCAGGTCAGTCTTTGCTGCGCACATGCCTGGCAAATGTGCTGCACCGCCAGCACCGGCAATAATCACTTGAATACCACGATCACGTGCGGTTTCAGCATATTCGAATAATCGATCTGGAGTTCGGTGTGCAGATACAACTTCCGCTTCAAATGGGACGCCAAGCTGTTTCAGCATATTGGCAGTGTTTTCTAGCGTTGCCCAATCCGATTGAGAACCCATGATAATTCCAACGAGAGGAGTGTCTTGTGAAGCGGCCGCATTCATTGCAATGTTTCCAGAGATTAAAGTAAGAGAGAGTAAATCTCGACTAGAGCCAAGCTTTAATAAGAGCCCCATATTATAGACTGAAAATTCATCTCAATAAAATTTAACGGTTGTCTTTAAAGAGAAAACTCCATAATATTTTTATAAAATTATTTTTATTTTTTTCAATTTTATAAAAACTTTTATTAAATCAATATTTATAAGACACTTTAAAGATGAAACAGATCTTCATCCTGCTCACTTTAGCCTTAAGCTCTCAGAGTTTTGCCCAACTGGTTCAACTCAATACCAGCCAATTTGAAATAGAATTTAACCTCTTACAGAAACAAAAAGGCTATAACAGCCAGATTAAGAGTAATGGCTACATCCACGAAAAATTTTTAGTCACTGGCAAATCGATCATTGATGAACGTGAGTCGTTCAAGATGACAGGCTATTACAAAGCAGATGATGGCCGTGATAACATGTATTCAATTTCAGAATATCGTGTGTATTGTGATGACCAAAGCTTTGGTTTTGCACTCATGGACTTTGAAGCAGACGGTCAAAGACTGTACTAACCAATGAGAGTGATTATGCCTTTGACTATGAAGATCCAACTCCACGAGACCGTGAGTTTAGTAAAGTCCTCAAAAATGCCTGCAAACACGCCTCACTTAAATGATCAGAGCCATGCAGCATTGGATCAGTTAAGCACTGCGAAACACGAAATAGACACATCCAAAAAGGCATAAACCTGCCCACAAATAGTCCAACTTAAAGGTTTGTTTAAAAAGGAAAATCATAAATGGAACGAAGACCAATAGCGTCACGACTTCTTGTGTGATTTTCATTTGACCCAAAGACCACCCATGTTTGGCCAACAGTCGCGTTGCTGGGATCATAAAACTATATTCGAGTAATGCTATAGCCCATCCAAATAAAATCGCTTGCCAGAGCGGCGCATCATGTAGAAATTTCAGATGTCCATACCAGGCCAAAGTCATAAAACAGTTGGAGATAATCAATAAAAATAGGGCAAGTGACATAAGCAATCAAGATCGCAAAAAATTGCGCTTATTGTACGTTTTTCATCATGATTTCGCGCCTATTTTCCGTGTTTTTATCCTCAAGAAAATTGCGTACATTTGATCAGTTACGTGCTCAATCTTTTTGCACGATCTCATACAAAAAAATCTATCTTTTCGCTAAGACCCTTGCTATGGTTGCTCTCAAATGAAATTAACCTTTTCAACCAAATCTATAATGACAACACCACAATAACAAAGTGATGTGTCGATAAAAGCAGTGGAGTTAGAACGAATGCATCTGCATATCTTGGGTATTTGTGGCACCTTTATGGGTTCATTGGCGCTCTTGGCGCGTGATTTAGGACATAAGGTGACGGGTTCAGACCAAAACGTTTACCCACCAATGTCTACCCAATTGGAAAATGCAGGCATTACCTTAATGCAAGGCTATGACCGTAGCCACCTTCAACCACACCCAGATCTCGTGATTGTCGGCAATGCAATGAAACGTGGCATTGATGCAGTGGAATACATGCTGAACGAAGGCCTGCCTTATATTTCTGGCCCACAGTTCCTTGCAGACCACGTGCTACAAGGTAAACATGTCTTAGGTGTTGCAGGCACCCATGGTAAAACGACAACAACGACCATGCTCGCTTGGGTCCTCGATCAAGCAGGTTTAGAACCAGGCTTTTTGATTGGCGGTGTGCCATTGGGTTTCACTGAGAGTGCACGTTTAGGCGGTGGAAAATACTTCTGTGTAGAAGCCGATGAATACGATTCTGCATTCTTCGACAAACGTTCGAAGTTCGTGCATTATCATCCAAAAACGGCGATTTTAAATAACCTTGAATTTGACCATGCCGATATCTTCGATGACTTGGCGGCGATTCAAAAGCAATTCCATCATCTGGTTCGTACTATTCCAAGTGAAGGCCGTATCATTGCGCCCATCACAGAGACAAATATTGATGAAGTCTTGGAAATGGGCTGCTGGACACCTGTAGTGCGTACATCTTTAGATGCCAATGACAAATCTGAGCTGTATGCAGAGCAATTGTCTGCTGACGGTTCACATTTCAAAGTGCTTCAGCATGGTGTCGTGAAAGGCGAAGTCAAATGGAATATGACTGGGCAACACAGTGTAGCCAATGCTTTGGCAACCATTGCTGCGGCTGAACATGTCGGTGTTTCGATTGAAACGGCGTGTGAGGCGCTTTCGAACTTTGGTGGTGTAAAACGTCGTATGGAACTTTTGGGTACCGTACGTGGCGTTGAAGTTTATGACGACTTTGCACATCACCCAACTGCAATTGATACCACACTGGAAGGTGCACGTAAGCGCTTGGGTGAACGTAAGCTTTGGGCGGTAATCGAGCCACGTTCTAATACCATGCGCATGGGTAGCCATAAAGATGGGCTTGCACATTCTGCACGCTTAGCAGATGAAGTGATTTGGTATCAACCTGAAGGTTTGGATTGGGATTTACAACCTGTGATTGAAGCTGCTGCGAATAAAGCTGTGGTGGCTCGTTCACTGGATGAGATCATTCAAACCATCGTAAGCGAGGCAGGCGAGGGCGATGCTGTGGTGATTATGTCGAATGGCGGTTTTGGTGGTTTACATCAGAAGTTGATCAGTGCATTAAAAGCCTAAACCCACTAGATAAAATAAAAAAAAGCCCGCTGCGCGGGCTTTTTTTTTATTCACACTCAGCTTAAAAATAATGCTGATAGCCTCGGTTTTTATAGCCTAAATCCAGCTTAACCGGCTGTTCAACATTCTCTAATCTTAACAATGTCGTTAAAAACGCCTGAATTTGTTCTAGATTGAGCACGTCGGGTTGAAAGCTTGAATATCCAAAGCGCTGAAACAAACTAGCAATTTCACTATGTCGGTTGACATATTTCATCGACCATTTTGAAAAATCGATTTGATCAATATTTTGATCAGGATAACGCACAATATCCCTATGGCGAGTATCTTTCGCAATATGCTGAAAAAGCTGTTCGAGAGCCGCTTGCTCACCTTGCAGGCATTGGAAGAACCGGCCTTCGGCATAGTACAGCACGCCAAAAATACGCTGTTCGTTATTGAAGCTGCGGGCTCTTACCAAAATATCACTTAAATCTTGTATTAAATCAAATTGTTGTTCTACACGTGTACTGGCATAACAGAGTTGTATCATTGTGTTTATTCTTAAAGTATTTGCACGATTTTAACGTAGAAAGCGCTACAGGATGAGTAAATATTTGTATATTTTTTAATCAAATGTGCTTTTTAACTTACAACACAAAACCAAGATCACGTATACCGATATCACCTTCATTTTTTTAAACTTATACATATTAAAACAATGAAATTATTTCCATTTGAAGATGAATAAAGAGGCCGACCATGCTTAAAAATTTACTCATTTTTTTATCGATCACTTGTGTATATTTTGCTGCCTTGATCATACTGAATAATTTTGGCGTTTCAGATTTTTTTAATGTCGTTATTTGCTCATTTATTTTAGGAATAACACTGCGCACAGTGATTCCTCACTATCTTATTTATTTACTAATGATGATGACCATTGGCAGTATTTATTTCGTGCTGAATGATTTTGCTTTATTAAATATCATGTGTTTAAGCTTGGTTTTAGGAATATTGATCTGCTCGATTTTGTTACAATTGTGGCCACATATCGTCAAAACACCATCAACGGTGTTGAAACTCAAGCTCAATTGAGCACAAAGCAGTTTTTAAATTTTCATACTGATAAAACGCCCGCATCGCGGGCTTTTTTAGGCTTGAACATCGGCTAATGTCTTGTCTCGGCGAAACATCACCTCTACATAAGAACAGGTTGGAATAATTATTAAGTGTTTCTCACGAGCGAATTCCACCAAATGATCCAATAGTACACGAGCAACCCCTTGCCCACGTAAGGAATCATCTACCCACGTGTGATTTGCCACAATGCTGTGTTCATCACGCCATAGATAACTCATTTCTGCGAGGCGTACACCCTCAGCATTTAACTGAAAAAATTCACCTTTTTGACCATTATCTTGATGTTGCATAGTCACTGTTTTTTCTTCCTTTTTATGAAAAAATACACCGTGTAACAAACGAGAAAGTGATTGGTACAGAACTTAAACGACCTATATTCAACTGTAGGTGATAATAAATCCGTACACCTTTCACATTAATTAAAAAACAATTAAATCACACTTGCCGGATATTTTTATTATGGACCTTTATCTTGTCGCTATCTTTGTATTGCTCATTGCTGCAGCATGCTTGGTTGTATCGCTGTATAAATCACGATCTTAATTCAACTTCACAACTAGATTTCAAATAAAACAGCCTGATTGCAATACCATCAGGCTGTTTTTATTTATCCAAATGATTAATTCACATCACGCTATACAATTTAGCGTATTAGCGTAGAACATCACGAATCGATTCATCTTTATCAAATACAGATTTTGCAAAAGGGCAGAGCGGAATAATTTTCACGTTCTTTTCCCGAGCAAAATTCACTGCTGCATCGAGGAGATGTCGTCCAACACCTTGGCCTCGCAAGCTGTCACTGACATCGGTATGATCAATAATAAATTTATCATCGCCTGCCCATGAGTAAGTCATCTCTGCCAAACGCTCCCCATCTTGCTCAACAAAGAAAGCTCCTTTTTTTTGATCATCATCTTGTTGTACAAACATCTTAAATTTCCTCCATTTTTTTATAAATTGGCATGTAATGCAGGTCAACTCTGTTGTTTTTGTATTAATTTAAACCGCATGTACAGGGCTTAAATCGGTTCCTGCTTGTGTATAGAGCATAGTAAAATATGCCACTTTTTTTTTATTTGAAGACACTCATGTCTGCCTCTCCCTCCGAAACGGCTTCTTCTGGCTCTTGGACAGCTGTGATTGCTTTGGCTTTCGCAGCATTTATTTTTAATACCACTGAATTTGTACCTGTCGCGTTGCTCAGCGATATTGGCAAAACCTTTAATTTAGCCGCGACCGATGTCGGCATCATGATTACGCTGTATGCATGGGTGGTTGCGCCGATTTCTTTGCCGATCATGTTATTGACCAAAAATATTGAACGTCGCTCGCTCCTGATTTGCTTATTTATGGTGTTTATTGTCAGCCATATTCTGTCGTATTTCGCATGGAGCTTTAATACTTTATTGCTCAGTCGAATCGGCATTGCTTTCTCGCATGCACTTTTTTGGTCCATTACTGCGTCGCTGGCAGTTCGTGTTGCGCCGAAAGGCAAAGAATTTCAGGCCTTGGGTCTTTTGGCCACAGGCACAGCTTTGGCAATGGTTCTCGGTATTCCGTTTGGGCGGATGGTTGGAGAAGCCTATGGTTGGCGAAATACCTTTGCTCTGATTGGCATTGGCGCCAGTATCGTATGCCTGATTTTAGCCAAAACGCTGCCAATACTGCCGAGTTTGAACTCAGGTTCACTGAGCAGCCTAAAACAGTTTATTCACCGTCCAAGCTTAATGATGGTCTTTGCATTAATCATTATCGTCATTAGCGCGCAATTTACCGCATATAGCTATATCGAACCGTTCTCGCTCAACATTGCTGCATTTAACTCCATGCAAACCACCACGTTGTTATTAATCTTTGGTGCAGCAGGCTTTCTAGGTTCTTATCTCTTTGGGAAATTTGGTGGGAAATATCCTAAAGTTGCGATTCCTTTGAGTACAGCCATACTGGCTTTATCGATGCTGCTGTTGCTTCCATTTTCTTTGAGTTTTGCAGGTGTGAGTGCGGTGTGCCTACTATGGGGCATGAGTATCATTGGATTTAGTCTCGCATTACAGTCAAAGACACTACATCTCGCATCCGACGCCACCGATGTCGCCATGGCTATCTATTCAGGACTTTATAATGTAGGGATTGGCGGTGGTGCACTCTTGGGCGGCATGGTCAGTGTACATTTCGGTTTGAGTTATATTGGCGTGATCGGAGGAATCATCGCGGTGATCGGCACACTTTTAGCCTTAGCGTTGGTACACCGTGGTGATTTTAATCCTCCCGTGACACATTAAATGAATTCGTAAATTGCTGATTGCACTTTGAACTAAAAACTGTCATGCTTTGCCGCATATTTGGACAGTGTCCAAAACAAAATTTGAACAAGGGGAGTAGCCTCCTCCAAACGTAAACCTTGTTTTACGTGTCAGAATATCGTCATTACACTTTGCAAAAAGTCGGTATCTGAGCATCGCTGCTGAAAATCATTACAGTACGATGTAGGCAAGACCTTGATCATGTTGTCTCAGGCGTTTTATTTCGTCTGGCAACTGGTCGAGGTTTTTTTATGGCTGGTTGTTAGATGTGGAGAATACACATGGAAACGATTGGCTCTTTATGGCTATATCTGGCATTTTTCGGTTTAGTCACCATCATGCTACTCATCGACTTTTTAGGCTTTAAAAATAACAAAGGCCAAGAAATCAAAGTCAAAACCGCTGCCTATTGGAGTATTGCATGGGTCTCTGTGGCTACCTTATTCGGTGGTGCATTGTGGCTCTACTTACAGCAAACCGCTGGTGTCGCTGTTGCAAACACCAAAGTCATGGAATATTTCGCTGGTTATCTGCTCGAAAAATCACTTGCAATTGATAACGTTTTTGTCTGGCTCATGATTTTTGCAGCCTTTGCCATTCCACCTGCTTTGCAGCGCAAACTGTTACTCTACGGTGTCCTCGGTGCAATTGTACTACGTACTATCTTTATTTTTATTGGGGCATGGTTCGTTCAAGAATTCTCTTGGGTACTGTACTTCTTCGGTGCGTTCTTGGTGTATACCGGCTTTAAATTCCTTAAGGGTTCAGACGAAGACGACAAAGATATCGAAGATATGGCGATTTTGAAGTGGCTACGTAAACACATGCGTATTACTCCTCAAATGCATAAAGATAAATTCTTCGTTCGTCAAAATGGTGTCTTGTGGGCAACGCCGCTCTTTTTAGTGTTGATCTTGGTTGAAGCATCGGACGTCATTTTTGCGGTTGACTCAATCCCAGCGATCTTTGCGGTTACCTCTGACCCATTCATTGTACTGACTGCAAACTTAATGGCGATTTTAGGTCTACGTGCTATGTTCTTCCTCTTATCCGGTGCTGCATCGAAAATGCATTACTTACCGTATGGTCTGGGCATTATCCTCGTGTTTATTGGCGCTAAAATGCTGTTGCTCGATGTGTTCCACATGCCAATTTGGATTTCACTCGGCTTTATTGTAGTGACCTTAGCCATCACTGCGTGGTTATCGATCCGACACAGCAAGAAGTACCATGAAACCACACTATAAAACGCTTAGATAAATAAAAGCCTTCTTTTCGAGAAGGCTTTTTATTCTGACACGAAGCCATGAACTAAGCTTCAGGCGTCATCAAGAGTTTGAGTTTCGGCCAGCGTTGTAAAAATTGTTTCTCTTCTATACGTTGCAAAAAAGTCGCTCGACTAACTAAGGTTGAATTCCAACGCAGTTTTAATTCAAATAAATCAGCTAGTCCAAATGGTGCCACGATTTCTACTTGATCAAGCTCATTTAAACGGACTGCAACAGCCGTTGCAGTTTCAACCCACAAAGAAAGGGCATGGGAAATCGATGTTAGGGGCAAAATAGAATCACCATTGTCTAAACGATACCAATGATGCACCAAAGCTTGGTTGGTCACATCCCACTGTATCAATGGAAAGAAAGACTGCATTTCTTTTTGGATCTGATCACTATGAGCACCGTTATCCTCAGCGTCATAAAATATGATATCCACCTCAGTATGGGACAGTGTATAGCTGTGTTGGTGTAGCACTGACCACAGCATATTTCGAATGACACCTGCGGCAATATACGCACTGGCATCCACCAAATAAAGCTGCTTTAAAATAGACATGATGCCGTCATGTTGCTGAATCAGTTGCTGCAAGCGCTCAACATACGTGGCTTCAAGCTGTGATTGATTCACAGGATGCATTGGATGGGACATAGATACACGGTTGAATTCTATTCTTTGATTCGATTTAGCCTGACACAAGCGCATTGATTTAATCAATCGCTTTGAAAAAAATGACATGCTCTCGACATACATTAATGGCTGTTCGATGTTTTAGAACATAATCCTCTAATTACAGCAACGCCTTTTCTAGCCAAATTAAGCTACAATCAACCGAAAAAATTCTAAACTGCAGGTATGTCATGTCTTCTGTTATCGCATCTACAGCGATCCGTGGTCGCTTTCTAGATATTCAGAATACAGTTGCCCAAGCACGTGAAATTCACGACCAAGTGCGCTATTTCGAAGATGGTTTGCTGATTACGCAAGCCGGAAAAATTCAATGGTTCGGTCCATGGTCTGAGGGACAACACCATCTCCCAGATCAGGTTGACGTACAGCATTATCCAGATCAATTGATTGTTCCGGGTTTCATCGACACCCACATCCATTATCCACAAACGGAAATGATGGGGGCTTATGGTGAACAACTGCTGGAATGGCTTGATACTTATACCTTCCCAACCGAAATCCAATTTGAAGATCCGGCTTATGCAGAGCAAATTGCACAGTTCTTCGTAAACGAGTTACTCAAAAACGGAACCACAACAGCCTTGGTTTTTTGTACCGTTCATCCACAATCGGTCGATGCTTTATTTAAGGCTGCAGAACAGCATCAGATGCGCTTAATTGCCGGTAAAGTGATGATGGATCGACATGCACCTGAAGCATTATGTGACACTGCAGAGAGTGGCTATAACGACTCCAAAGCACTCATCGAAAAGTGGCATGGCAAGGGCCGTAACCTTTATGCCATCACGCCTCGCTTTGCCCCAACCTCAACGCCTGAACAATTGGCACGGGCAGGGGAGCTAAAAGCCGAGTATCCTGATGTTTATGTACATACGCATTTGAGTGAAAATAAAAATGAAATTGCGTGGGTCAAATCATTATTCCCTGAGCAAAACGGCTATTTAGACGTTTATCATCATTATGGTCTGACCGGATCACGTTCCGTGTTTGCACACTGTGTGCATTTGGAAGATGCTGAATGGGACTGTATGCATCAGACCAACTCTGCCATTGCGTTTTGTCCAACCTCGAATTTGTTCTTAGGCAGTGGTTTATTTCCATTAAAGAAAACATGGGAAAAACAGGTGAAAGTCGGCTTAGGCACAGACATTGGTGCAGGCACCTCATTTAACCAACTACAAACCATCAATGAAGCCTACAAAGTTCAACAACTTCAAGGCGATAAACTGTCCGCATTTGAAGCGCTGTACCATGCCACGTTAGGGGGGGCAAAAGCCTTAGACCTAGAGGACAAACTTGGAAACTTTGATTTGGGCAAAGAAGCAGATTTTGTGGTGCTCGATTTAAAAGCCACGGCTCTACAAGCCCTACGTCAACAACGTGCCAAAAATCTGGAAGATGCTTTATTTGCCCTGATGCTGATGGGTGATGATCGTAATATCCATGCCACCTATGTGTTTGGACAATGTGCCTATGTCAAAGCATAAAACGGCTCGACCAAGACGAAAAACAGCGTTGAAAATTGGACTGATTGCCGTCGCTTGTTTGTGCTTACTCAAGCGTGACAGCACTTCCAAGAAAAACTGATTACATTTTCAACGGCAAAAAAGATGCATCTGCGAGCCAGATGTATTAAAATTGGTTCATCTTTAGAGGTGTTGCAAGTCAACACCTTTTTTATTTTTTTGATTTGCTTTTTTAGGTATCTACCCATGTCTGTTCAAATGAGCGTACTGATTTCCACTGAAGAAATTCAAGCTAAAGTGAAAGAGCTTGGCGCAAAAATTGATGCACACTATGCTAACAGCGACAAAGAGTTGGTGTTAATCGGTCTTTTACGCGGTTCTGTTATTTTTATGGCTGACCTTTGCCGCGCAATTTCAAAACCGCATGAACTCGACTTCATGACCGTTTCAAGTTATGGCGGTGGGACCGTATCTACTCGTGATGTAAAAATCTTAAAAGATTTAGACGGAGACATTAAGGATAAAGATGTCTTAGTGGTTGAAGATATTATCGATTCAGGAAATACCTTAAGCAAAGTTTTAGAAATTTTACAGACGCGTAATCCAAACTCAATCGAGCTTTGTACTTTGGTCAGCAAGCCTTCACGTCGTGAAATTGACCTCGATGTAAAATTTTTAGGTTTTGAAGTCGAAGATAAATTTATCGTGGGTTATGGTTTGGACTATGATCAAAAATATCGTCATATTCCTTTTATTGGCGAAATTGGTCTCTAAGCAAGATCAGATACTTAAGAGTGGCCGAAGGCCACTTTTTTTTATTTTTTGGTTTGTTTTGAACAAAAAAACAACAGTTTTTTGCATGTTTAGGCTATAGCTCTGCGCAGTTTTGATTAAAGATAAAGATTGAACATGTCGTAAAAAACAAATACATGATAACAAAAGGAGAGTTACTATGTGGTCACTCATTGTTGCGATTGTTGTTGGTTTTATTGCTGGTTTAATTGCACGTGCGATCCATCCTGGAGATGACAAAGCCGGTTTCATCATGACCACCATTCTCGGGATAGCAGGTTCTTTACTTGCGACCTATGGCGGACGTTTATTAGGTTTGTATGGAGAAAATTCTGCCGCTGGATTTATCGCTTCCGTCATTGGTGCGATCATCGTGTTGTTTATCTATAACCTTGTAACGAAAAAAACCCGCGTCTAATTTTTATAGCGCCATTAAAATACCCGCCTGTAGACGGGTATTTTTTTTATTTATATTTTATTCATACCGTACAACTGAAATTATTTGATCTCTTTTAACATCGATTCTAATTCAGCAGCAGGGTAAGCACCGGTTAAGATCGAACCGTTGGCAAAGACGATTCCCGGTGTACCACTTAGTTTTAAGCTTTTTGCTAATTTTAAATTTCGATCAATCGGGTTTGCACAGCTTTTCGCTGACTTCGGTTGAATTCCCTTATTGATTAAATTATCCCAGGCCATAGCAGGGTTTGAATCACAAAAAATCTGCTTCGATGGCGCCAACGACTGCGGTTTTATCGCTGTGACAAAAGTATAAATGGTCACATCATTAAGTTTTGCCAGCTCTACTTCAAGCTTCTTACAATATGGGCAATTTGGGTCAGAAAAGATCGCGATTTGGCGCTTCCCATTCCCCCTGACTGTTTTAATCGCATCTTGTAATGGAAGTTTATTCCACTCAGTTTTTTGCTGACCGAGGATCAATTGTTTGGTCAGATTCTTTTGATCTTTTAAACGGATCATAGAACCTGCGATCACATAATCCGCATTTTCACTCAAATACAAAACTTGATCTTCAACAAAGCCACTATATATGCCCGGCATTTCTGTACTTTGAATATTTTCAATTTTTAAACCGGGGTGCTTTTCTGCCAAGAGCTTTTGAACGTGTGCTGCATCTGCCAAAGCAAAAGTCGAAAGGGTGGTACTCAACGCCAACGCACATATTTTTTTCAACATAGACCGAACTTCAACATTTAATTGATTCAGCATTCTAAGCCTTAACACGTGAAAGTCTTGGGCTTTTTTCAGTTCATTACGCAATAGCTACATGCCGTTTCACGTGGAACATATTAAGCTGCATCAGGTGAATTAATTTCAACAGACACATGTACAATTTCTTCATGAATCGACAGCGCTTGACGCACTTCATCTGCGCTCAATGCCTGACTGGTTTCTAAGGCCACAATACACGAAAACTGACCTTTACCCACTTTCCACACATGTAAATCGGTCACATCGACGTCGACAGGCAATTGCATTAAAACTTCTCGAATCTCATCAACGACAGGGTGATCCATTTCCGCATCCAGTAATGTTTGTCCAGTTTCTTTCATCAAGCCAATGGCCCATTTGCCAACTAGAACTGCACCGACAATCCCCAATAGCGCATCTAAAAAACCCCAGCCCATCCATTTTCCGGCAAATAAAGCCACAATCGCCAACACAGAAGTCACCGCATCAGCAACCACATGCATGAAGGCTGCTTTCTGATTGAGGTCGTGATGATGATCATGCTGCTCCTCATGGCTATGCTCATGATGGTGATGATGATGATGATGATGATGATGGTGATGATGATGGTGATGGTGATGGTGATGGTGATGGTGATGGTGATGGTCATCATGCAATAACCAAGCACAGATCAAGTTCACCACCAGACCTAAAATCGCAATAGGGATTGCTTCGTTATAATGAATTTGAACCGGGTTGAATAAGCGTTCCACCGAATGAAAGGCCATAAATGCAGCAACGACCATCAATAATATCGCGCTGCTATAGCCCGCTAAAATTTCAATTTTCCAAGTTCCAAAGCTAAAACGAGCGTCTTGGGCATAGTGGCGTGCCGCACGATAGGCAAAATAGGCCAAGCCTAATGCCAACATATGTGAACTCATATGCCAACCATCAGCCAATAATGCCATCGAATTAAAAATCCATCCGCCAATAACTTCTAACAACATCATGACTGCCGTTAAAATAGTGGCAATTAAGATCCGTTTTTGTGCGAGTGGATTACCTTCATCAAATTGATGATGATGAATTCGGATGGATGGGGAAGTTTTCATTAGGTTCTATGCTTAAATATACTCCCCCATAGTATATTTATTTTCGGGAGAAAGTGTTGAGTCATTTACATCAGGACAAAAAGATTTTAAATCGGGTTAAACGTCTACAAGGTCAGGTCAATGCGGTCGAACTGGCTTTACAGCAACCCGAAGCAGGGTGTATCGAGGTTTTACAACAGGTTGCGGCCATCAAGGGTGCAGTGAATGGATTAATGAATGAATTAATCGAAGCACATTTACGCCATCATGTATTGCCTCAAGATGCTGAAATTAATGAAGCAGAACTGGAAGAATTTGTAAAACTGCTTAAACGCTATGGATAAAGTTACAACTGTGATTTGACCATAGAAAACAATCGGCATTAAACTGAGCCCATATTTCCTTCTTTCTCATGCAGCACAATATTGACCCTATTGACTGTACCTCTGCGACTTTAAAATGACCACATCTCCCTCTTGGCGACCATTTATCATGGTGAGCCTTGCACTCTGTATGGGCACTATTGGTACAGCGCTAGCTAGTCCTCTGTATCCCATTTATCAACAACTTTGGGGACTGCTGCCGAGTCATATCACCTATATCTTTGTTGCCTACATGTTTGGTTGCCTAGCGACCTTGCTGTTTTTAGGTCGTACCAGTAATAGTTTTGGTTTTTTAAGAACCCTGCAAATCGGTATGGCGTGCATCATCTTGGGTTTAAGCTTGTCGGTGTTTGCCAGTAATGCGCTGTGGTTATCTATCGGGCGCTTTATTATCGGCATTGCCTCGGGTTTAATTAGTACCTCAGCTATGCTTGGCATGGTCTATACCATTCCTGAACAGCATAAAAATAATGCTCCGCAGCTGAGTTCAATCATAACTGTGATTGGTTTTGGTCTTGGCCCATTTATTGGTGGGGTGATCGCTCAGTTCTCTGAACAGCCTTTAATTACCCCTTATATCCCTGTGATCTTTGGGGGTTTGGCGTGTTTAATAGGGTTATTTTTTATTCGCACACCGAATTTTGAGCCACAGCCTTTTTCAGTGGCACCACATTTGGAATTGCCTGAAAAGCGTGATCATTCACGATTTTATATCGCTGGACTGACTGCCTTTTGTGCCTTTGGCTCCTTCAGCTTATTTGCATCACTCGCACCCTCTTTCGTCAAAGATGCAATCCCATGGCATGGCCCTTTGGTCAGTGGTAGTGCCATTGCAAGTATCTTGCTGGTTTCCGCTGTCGTGCAATTTATGGCGAAATCGATTCCTTCTGCAAAATGTGTCAATGCCGGCTTAATGGTATTAATACTGAGCTATGCGCTCCTTGCGCTATGTATGACCCAACACTGGAGTGCATTGTTTTTTATTAGCGATATTTTAGTGGGTGTCGGTCATGGTCTGGGGCTTTTAGGCGCATTTGGCTTAGTTCATCAAATGACCAACAATCAAAACCGTGCTGCGGTGATCTCGACCTATTTGTTTATCGGATATTTAGGCACCATTATTCCAATTATTGCGGCTGGTTATTTATCTGATCATTTTGGCTTGATGGTCGGTGTTTTAGGTTTTTGTATTGGCGTAGGTTTATTGTGTATCGGCTTATTGCTTTGGCACCGTAGTCTGAACACCAATTAACCACGGATCGTATTCAAGAAGCATCTTGTATTAGGTGCTTCTTAAACCCAAAAACAATTAAGAAACCCTATAAAAATCAATCCAATTAAATTAAGATCTTGTGTGATGTGATTCAAAAATTTAAAAAAATGCTAAAAATTCAATGTCAAATTAACACTGCGGAAAATCAAATCATCGCCAGCAGCGAATACGGGAATATTCACTATATTTTACCCTTTGAATCCTTACCGCAATTAGAAACTTATGATTTTATCGTTTGGGGCTTTTTACCCATTGCCATGCGCCTTGGCATCCCGCTGCATGTAGAAGGACCTATTTCAATACAAACCCTCCACTCCGCACGTGAAGTTTCAACGGTCTGGGCCGCTTGGTTACCTGATTTATATCAACCGGTCATGCTCAGTGCTGCATCGATTATCCAAACACCACAGGCAAACCGGCCCACTCAAAATTTAAGCTTTTTTAGCGGTGGGATTGACTCCACTTATAGTACATACAAAGCTTTTCTTGAAAATGGGCAAGACTCTGATTGTCTCACTGTGCATGGAATGGATTATAAATTTGATGACCATGAAAAATTTCAGGCCTTAATGGATCAGACCCATGACTTTAGAAGCCAAGTTTTTAAGCAAAGTCGCGTGGTAAAAACCGATGCTTACACGCTGTACAGTAAATATGGCTGTAACCCTAAAGGTTCGCATGTCACACATATCTTTTCGCTGTTTTCCTGCGCTTCGATTTTTGAACATTACCAGCAATATCGAATTTCAGCCGATTACCGTTTAGATCAACAATTATTCGTTCATCCCTATGGCTCAAATACGGCATCCAACCGATTGATGAAGAACCGATCTGGGGTCTTAATCACCCTCGACGATGATGTCACGCGATCACAAAAAACCGCATTTTTAAGCCAATCTGACTTAGATTTACAAACCCTGTCGATTTGTGTGGACTATAGGGCTCGACCAAAAAATTGTGGTCAATGCAGTAAATGTATGCGCACCAAAGCCATGTTTTATGCCACTAGCCCCGAAATTCCCGATATCTTTTTAGATCGTCGCTTTGAAAAACAGTGGTATCAATCCATTCCATTAAGTTCAAAAATCAATCGTGCTTTTTTAATTGATATTTTGTCAGCGGTGGAAAAATCCTCGCAACAGCAACAATTTCCAGACTATGCAACACTCAAAGTCAAAGTTGAAGCAGCTTCAAAAAGAGCAGCAATCAATCCTTTTTATGGGATGAAAATAAAAGATGTGCTGAGAACAATCTTTAAAATCATTTTTGGCTCAAACCCACGCTAAACGATGTAAAAAAAGCACGATGTTTTCGAATATCGTGCTTTGGATGGATCTATCCATAGGTGAAATGAGGAGCTCAATCGTTTTATTACTTGCCGATACAGAATGTAATTCCAATTATATTTTTAATATAAATTAATAACTTATAAATTTAATTAAAACATAGTGACTAATAGGTGACTGATTATGTCATCACTAGGCACTTTTAAAGCTGCTCCTCTATTTAGTGGCTCAGGTAGGGTCAGATTTAGAATCCTATCCTTTGTGAGTGACTTTAAGGTACTCACTAACCATCTTTGAGCTGGTCACTTGCATGGGTTTCGGTGATTACCGAAACGATAACGTAATCCTAAATTAACTTAGCCGTCCAAGTGGTTGATTAAGTAGCTCGGCTGTTTAGAAGCGCTCAAATTTGAGCATATCCCCCAATGGGGTAAATGTTCCCGATCCGCTACTACACTTTAAAGATGGTTAGGGGATAACCTCAATTTTGAGGATAACCATGTGTGACTGTACGAAAGTTTCGTAGTTCATCACTACTACGGAAAACTATAGTTTCAAAAATACAAAACCTTATAAAACCTTATATTCAAAATACTGCACCTGTTATCAATTGTTATGGTCTGGACTACTACAAAATACTGCTTTTCACTTACTGCTCGGACTTATCAAAACTTAACATTGATAACCTGTCAAAACCTGTTATTTAAAACGCTCCACCTGTTAGTAAATGTTAGTCAGAACCTATCAAAACCTATGGTTGCAGACTGCATAAATCCTAAGTAATCCTAAGTTTACAACCTGACAAAACCTGACATTTAGAACGCCGTAGCAGTTAACAAAAAGTTAACTTTTTAACAAAAACAGAAATTTTTTTATACGTGCGATTGGCTGCGGTATCCGCTTTGGGCCAGTCCATAAGTTATGAACTCCCCCCACTGGTTAGCCGTCACTGATAGATTGAACCTAACAAAACCTAACCTTTGAACTTGAAAAACTTGAAATTAGAACCCAGCAAAACCCAACGATTAAACCTGATAAAACCTGAAATTAGGACGGCAACATCACGGCACTGTTTGGCTCAACTTGCACTCCTATAAAAAGGCTGTTTTGCTGTACGTAGCTGTACAAGGTATGTTTACCCCATTTTTGCTGTAAACCTTGCTGTGCTTAGTTTTGAGCATGGCTTTAATGGTCTTTTTGATGCGGTGCTGTAAAACAAGAAATTCTTTACGTAGCTATACAAAATAGGGGGGTGTAATCACTCCATTTCTTCAATTTGCGAAACTCACCCTATGAAAGAAGCATTTTTATCTAATTAGACTATGCCGATCTAATCGAATCTAAGGCATAAAAAAAGCTCCCCATATTTAGGGAGCTATTGATTAAAGCAGTTGCAGCTCATCGGCTCGAATCTCGGTTATTTCCTTTTCTGATCCGCTTTTGTCCTTATACTTCCTTGTACGCAAGCTGCCCTCGATATAAACCTTGCTGCCTTTCTTGAGGTACTTGCTAGCAATCTCGGCTAATCGGTTGTTAGTGGTGATTCTGTGCCATTCTGTAGCCTCTTTGCGTTCGCCTGTGGTCTTGTCTTTCCAAAATTCGGAAGTTGCAACGCTGAATGTAGTAATGCTGCCACCGTTGGGAAATTGTTTAGTTTCAGGGTCACGGCCTAATACACCCATCACAGTTACTTTGTTTACGTTTGGCATTTGCTTAAATCTCTTAAATTTTCTCAGAATGTCTATTTTTCAAGGGTAACGTAGGTAACATGGGTAACAGCCTTGCTATGACAGCGTTTCAGCTTGTTACCTCTTTTTTTTCACTTAGGTAACATGGGTAACAAATTAGAAAAAACTAGGTTCTGTTACCTGTGTTACCTGTTCCATTTTTTAACAGGTAACGCCTGAAAGCCTTTATTCATGCGGTTGTTACCTGTGTTACCTCTGTTACCTTCGTTTTTTACTATTCCCAGCTAAAAATAGCCTCTTTGACGGCGTAAACCTTCACTGCGTTTTTCCGTGATGGGATTCTTGCGGTCTTGCTGGTCTTGCCTGTGTCATGCTCAAGTAGGTTGTAAGCTAGTAAGGCCCTTGCTGCTTTGCGACTGTCATAGCCTTTGCATACTTCATTTTTAAACTGCTCAGGCAATACATAAAATATCTTTTCGCCGTTCTCTATCTTCCAGTAGCCGACACGGTTATTGATACGCTCGATATGATCAGGATCGGGTGTAATGGCTTCAAAACGGCTCGATTCATTCGCCTCGAAAAAGGCTTTAACATGGGTCACAATTTCCCGATTCTCATAATCTCCGACCTGTTCAAAACTTCCCAGCCATTGATTAAATACCTTTTGTACGGCGTTAAACGCTGTGCCTGTTTTCCAGCCTGTAATATTGGCCTTTGTTGCCAGTTCGCCAGCCGTTGCCACCAATGCAAAGTAGTTAGCCACTCGGACAATATGCCCTTGCGACTGGTTCACGGTTAAGGCTTGGCGGTACTGGTCTAAAAGCTCTCTAGCTTCGTCCATACGCTCGCCTTTGTTGCTGGTCAGATACTCAAGCCATGCAATGCCAGCCAAGCCGTAGCAGCCTGCCATGCGCTTACTTAGTTCAATTGCTTGTTTTGGTGCATCCTCTGCAAAGTCTATACTGTCAAAAATACCGTACTCAGACTGATCTATATCAATATCAGCCAAGCGTATTTCTTGTCCCAGCTTAGTCTTTTGACCTTGCTCGCTCATAATGTCTTTAAGGCTTTTCTCTCCACTGGATAAAAATATAACTTTCCACTGGTGCATAGGCTTTGCTGTAATTTGCTTTGTCATGCGACCTTTTCCCATGCCATTTGCAAGCATATAGACAATGTTTCCTAACTCTTTCGGGTTATTAATTTCTCCAATCTCATCTAGCACTAAAAAGCCATCATTGTGCATATAGGCGGTGTGCTCTAGGTTATTGCCTGTTGCTCTCCATGTACGATAAAAGTCTTTAGGATTTCCCCACACGGAACTCGCAAGGTTTAAGGCTGTGCTTTTCCCTTTGGATGAACCGCCCTTGATATGAAAGCCACCGCCTTGCTGATTAAGAGGGTCTAGCAGTTGTCCAGCAAAGGCCGTACACAATGAAAAAGCCAACAAGCTATGATTCTCTGCCAATTGCGCTACATTGCTTCGCCATTGCTCTAATGTGCCTCTGCTTTGATAGTGGTTAGCTAAGGCATTGTTAGCCTGATAAACAATTAAATCACTGCTGCTTTGTCCGATCTGCTTATGAGGTAGTACAAATACGTCATCATGCCAGCCGACCCGATCCACACATAAGGCATATTGACCTGTTTGATAACTCATTAAATAGCATTGAAAAAGGTTTCTTGCTCGTTGGTCAGGTGCAATCATTACGCCTTGATAAGACAATGCTTTGCGTAGTTCTGCGCCGTCCGTTTGGAATAACTCCATAGATAGGGCCTGTGTGTGTTCTACCTCGTTATCATCCTTCCACTTGAGCAATACACCCCAATTATTACTAGAACTATCTCTTGTCTTTGCTGTGACCAATACAGGACTTGAGATAAAACGCTTATGGCTTATACCGTTCTTATCTTCATCGACAAAATAAAGCCCATCCTGTGTGATATGGAAATGTCCGTTTTCCCATTTCATAGGTTTAGCCAAGTGGCCTTTAGGCAAAATATTTTTTACCGGTAAAGCCTCTATAGCTTCCTCAATAAACGCCAGTACCTCACTTACGCTTTCATGCTGGGCCAATTCGATTTGAAATTCACTTACACCAATTTTTAAATACTGGCATAGCAGCCTAACCGCCGTGTTTTGCTCCAGCTTTTTAAATGGATCAAGGTGCATTTGCTCAATTCTGACAGGTAGGTAAAGCTGCTTATAGCCTGCCTGTGATAGCTGGTTAATAACGAACTGTATTTGTTCAAAATCATACGGCTTGAGTTCTGTTTTATGGCTGCTGCATAGGGTAGGCAGTAGCACCAAAGCCACGGCGTAACCTGCCTGAGCCACTTTAAAGAATGCCTCCAGTCCATAAGTAATAATGACTGGCCTGTTATGGTCAAAATCACCATACCTTGCAAAACCTTTAGCCAGTCCATCAGGAATGACAGCTACACGCTGCCTATCTTGCATGACAGCACATTGAACAAGCTCAAGATGCCCATCATAAATAGGCATAATCAAAGGCTGTGCATAGGTAACGCCGTTTATATCCACATTGCCATCATCAACATAAATCGGCTGCTCAGGACTGCCAAAACGCTGTATTAATGGATGTGATGAATAAGCATCATTAAACGATACAAGCTGTGTGCATTCGCTTAAAATGGCATCGGGTGTTATTAGTTCTTTGGGGTGGTCATAATCAAGCATTGTGGCTACCCCCTTTCATCACATAATCCACCGCAGTTTCTAGCAATTCATTTAATGTGCTACAAGCTAGGGTTAATCCATTTATAGCTGCTGCTGTATGGCCTTTTGCTAGGTTTAAATGCGCCAGTTCTTCAAGCGTGTATAAAATGCCAGTAGCAAGGCTAACAATCATTGAGATGTCTAGTATTGTTTTTGCGCTCGCACTTTCAATATCTTCTAAAGCAGCACTTGCCAGCGTTTCGCATACTTTAAGCATCGCCTTTGCTTTGGCATCGGATATATCGTGCTGGTCATAGCTCACATATAGGCGAAGTAATGTACCTTCCAGTGATTCAATAATCACTTGAGAATTTTCTAAAAAGTTTTGAGCGGTTTTATTGATTTGATTGGACATAGCTTCCCCCTCACTGCACACGGTTAATATTGATATTTGAATTAATCAAAACGCCATCATTAGGCAGTCCGACTTGCTGGCGGTTATCCATCATCTGCAATAAACGCTGTTCTGCTTCTTCAAACGAAATGCCGAAATGCTTTGCAATGTCCTCTAGGCGGTACATAGGCTCGCCGTCATCCGTGTAACCGCTTGGCGGTGGCAATAGGTTTAATTCTTTAGCCTTTTGGTGCATTTCTTCTTTGATATACTCAGGCGTGTAGTGCATTGTTAAAATGAGTGCCTGCTCGGTGATAGGGTGGTCATCTCCGTATTGCTTCACCATTGCTTTGTAGTGGTCAAAGGCTTTAAAAAATTCAGGGTCTATATGCTTATTCATGCTGCCACCTCCTTAACAAGCTCATAACGTGCATGTCTGCCAATGCCTGACTTATTGCGCTCGTTATGGGTCACAATGTCATAACCTGCATTTCTTAAACGCTGAATAATTGCGCTCAGGCGGTAGCAGTTAAAAAGGTCGATAGCCTCGGCCTGTGAAATGGTTTTGCCTTGCTTGAGGTATGCTAGGACTTGTTTTAATTGGGTGTTGTTCATGTTCTTATGCTCCCATTCCTGACAGTGCATCAGTCAGCTTGTGAATCGTTCCGATGTGGATTATCAAAACGTCCTTAACGCCTGATTTCTTCACCATGTCAGCATGTTCACTGAGTAGCTCTTTAATCGTTCCGTTAAAGCCTTTAACCTCTAAAAACTTCATAGCTTCATCATTTACGATCAAATCTGCCTCCTGATCCGCTTCGCCAGTCGGACAATATGAGGCAAGGGCATAGGCGTATAGATCGGCTGGGTCTGTAATGCTCAAGGTTTCCAGTGCCAAGCGTAAAAAGGTATTTAGCTTGCTGGCCTCGGCTTTTAGGTAGTCATCAATTGAATAAGGCTTAGAAAATACCTCTGCACCTAATTCGGATGCTCGGATAGAAACATGGTCGAGTAGGTCGATAGCCTGTTCGATCTGTCTTGTATTGGCTTCGGTTTTATCTTCATCTGTGAAGTAATCAAGGGCCAAGCAAGTGAAGTCGGACACATCAATAAAAAGGTTTTTTATCTGCTCGCCGTTTACTTCATGGCTGATCTGCTCAAGTTTTCTTTGTGCCTGCTGGGTGATGCTAATTGCATCTTGTAGCGTGAACTCCATAGCTCAAGCCTCCATCGTTGCAATGGCTGCTTTGTGGCTTGCTATGCGTTCATTAATCCACTGGTCTACATCAGATTCAATCCAAGCGACACGGCGTTCGGAAATATTGACTGCTTTTGGGAACGTGCCCTGTTGCATCATTGCGTAAATTGACGATGCACCTAAGCCAGTTTTTGCCTGTACTTCTTTACGGCGGATCAGGCGTACATTTTCGTTTTTTTGTTCTTTAGATAAAGTCATCTAAACATTCCTTAGTAATTAAAAAAGGGATGCCTAGACACAAAACAGGAATGTAAAATTAGAAAAAAGTTTATTGTTATAAATCACATATAGATTATTAATCACTAAACAATATGTTCAGTGACTTACAAGGAATGTTTCCAAAAGTAAACCTATTGTTTACTTGTTCACATTTCCGAACTATATTAACTAAAGTTAATATAGAAAATTCTATATTTGACTGTATGACATATGCACTTTTTTTAATCGTTACATTCTAAAGTTCCTTTGGTTTGTGTCTTGGCGGACATACGGTTAAAAAAATCGGCATTAGCAATGTGGTGTTGCTAAAGCCACCTGTTCCAAAAAAAAGGGTCAAGCAATGTGGTGTTGTTTGGCTCTTTTTCTTTGTCTGTAGATTTGTTCTGTGGTTAGCAGAATAAACGCATCAGACATGAATTCTATAAATAGTTCCTACTGAATTCATTGTTTTACTTTAACTATCTTTTGCTTAAATGGCTACCTCATTTCCAAGCAACTGCACCAGTTTTTGGTACACCTCGGTACACCTTGCCAACTAAATAATTCACTTTTGAATAACAGTGCTATTAAAAAATATAACCTCAGTTATAGGCTTAATACTCGTTAATCCGTCTTAATCCGTCTTAATCCGTCTTAATCTGTATAAACTGCGCTTTTGCTATAAATCTAATATAAGCAAAGTTATAAATTGAATAACATTGTTATTAGTCATATATGAATAATTAACAGTTCATCAGGTTACAATTAGATACAATTAAGCTCCTTTAGCCTGATTAAAAAAGATCAGATTCGGTTCATAAATCACACTAAAAATATGATTACTCCATTTCTGCATCATCTCTATGCGTTCTTTTTCATACTTAGCTTTGTTATATACGCCTCTAACACCTTTGGCCGTATGGTTTAAACAAGCCTCGATTGCATCACTATTAAAGCCTTGCTCGTTTAAATGAGTGCTGGCCGTTCTTCTCAAGTCATGCACGGTAAACGGTGGCAAGTCTGTTAATGCCAGTGCTGCCTTTTGCGCCGTATTAAATGCGTTATGGCTGATATGAGTACCTGACTTTCTGCCTACAAATACAAAAGGCTCATTGCCTGCAATCGCTTTGAGTTCCTTAAATATCTCCATCACCTGATCCGACATATAAACGACCATTTCACGGCTATGGCCTGTCGCACTGTCGGCCTTTGTTTCAGGGATAAGCCATATACGGCTATCAAAGTCGATATGCTCCCACTTGGCCCTCAATAGCTCTGACTTTCTAACCAATGTAAGCAATGACAGCAAAAGGCCCAGCTTTCTAGGTCTATAGATTCTTGAGTTTAGGAGGGTGGTGTAATAGGTGCGGATTTCATTTGTGCTTAAATATCTATCTCTAGGCTTTGCCTTGTGTACGTGCCGTGATGGGATAGCCAAAACAGGGTTATAAGGTACAAGGCCCAAAGTCATTGCATAATCAAACATGCGCTTTAACAAGCCTCTGACTTGGTTAGCTGCTGCATCATATCCCTGTTCTTTTTTGCGCCATATAGTACGGCGTATATCTTCAATACTGATCTGATCTAATGGAATATGGCCCATCATCGGATAAATATCATTGCTCAGGCATAAAACCATGTTGTAAGGGTCTTTGCGGTCTTTTTTAATGACTTCTTTTAAATAGCGTTCGCCGTAGTCCTTAAACAAAATGCCTTTAGGCTTTGCCTTATCTTGTTTAGGTGAAATACCTTTAGCCACCAATGAGGCTGATTCGTCTCTGATCTGTCTAGCATCCTTCAATGACAAGTCAGGATAACGGCCTATAACAAGCCTTTCTTGCTTGCCTGCCAGTGAATAACGATAGTGCCACGACTTAACGCCTGATTCCTTCACATCAATAAACAGGCCATTATTCAGCTTGTCTTTAACTGAATATCGCTTGTCCTGTGGTTTCAGGTTTTGAATCTCTCTATCAGTAGAGAAAAACAGGCCGTTCATTTTTGGCATTACTCTAGTCACTCAGGCATGAAAATAAGGTTTTATTGTCACGTAGCTAGTAGGTGACTAAAAAAATCATAGCACTAGATGAACGTATAGAACATATTGGAACAATAAAAAGGCATAAAAAAAGCACTAAGTTATTAAAACTTAATGCTATTTAATTCATATAGTAATTTATTGGAACTTATTGGAATATTGACTTAAATTGAAATTACTTTCCGATACAGAACGATCCAAAAATCTTACCGAGTAGATCATCTGCACTGAAATCGCCCGTAATTTCACCTAAGGCATTTTGCGCCAAACGTAGAGACTCGGCTACCAACTCACCCGCATGATAAACCACCAACTGCTCACGTGCTTCTGCAAGATAGCGCTGAGTGCGCTTCATTGCGTCTAAATGGCGTGTTCGAGCAATAAAGGTATCTTCCTCTGGTTGAAAGCCTGCATGCGCTGTAATCGCATCAATAAGCGCTTGAACGCCAGTTTCTTGTTTAGCCGAAACGCGAATATGTCGAAAACCGTTTAAATCGGTAATTTCCGCGGTAGATCCCGTCAAATCGCATTTATTACCAATCAACATCAAACGCTTCGGTTCGATATGATCGGCAAAGTACGCTTGAGCCAATAGCAGTGGATCTTCGCCTTGACTTAAGTCATAGACCAAAAGTAACAAGTCAGCTTGCTCAATTTCTTTAATTGCGCGACGAATCCCTTCTTTTTCGACGATATCACCGGTTTCACGTAAACCAGCGGTATCGGTCAAGGTAATCGGCAAACCATTGAGGCTGATTTTTTCATGTAAAACATCACGTGTCGTACCTGCAATATCCGTCACAATCGCACGTTCCACACCCGCCAAAGCATTGAGTAGAGATGACTTACCTGCATTGGGTTTACCTGCAATCACCACTTGTAAACCTTCACGTAGTAACTGACCTTGACGAGCAGACTGCTGTACAGCATGGACCGAGCTTGCCACTTCATCCAATAAGCCCAAAATCTTACCATCCGCCAAAAAGTCGATTTCTTCTTCAGGAAAATCAATCGCTGCTTCCACATGCAAACGCAAATGGATAAGTTTTTCTAGCACCGTATTGACCTTGCTCGAAAAGGCACCTTGTAATGAACGTACCGCTGAACGTGCCGCTGCTTGTGAGGTGGCATCAATCAGGTCGGCAATCGCCTCGGCTTGCACCAAGTCCATTTTGCCATTTTCAAAGGCGCGCATTGAAAATTCGCCCGCTTTTGCAGCAATAGCACCCAATTCAAGTAACCGTGCCAATAATGCATTTTGAATAACGGGGCCGCCATGACCTTGAAGCTCCACCACATCCTCACCCGTAAAGGAGTGTGGATTTGGAAAGCAAATCACCAAACCTTCATCCATGATTTCATTCGATGCATCATAAAACTTACGGAAACCAGCAAAACGTGCTTGTGGTAAGGATTGCTGCGTTAATGCTTCTGCAATGGCATAAGATTTTGGACCAGACAGGCGAATCACGCCGACACCACCACGACCCGGCGGTGTGGCAATTGCTGCGATGGTGGTTCGGTTTAACATAAAATTCACCTAAAAATTTTCAAACGACAGATAAAGAAAAATCCGCCTAAGATTACCATCTTAAGCGGATTTATTCAGCCCATCAGCAATGCTTAGTTTGCTGAGTCAGCCGCTTCACGTTTTAAACGGTCTTTTTCAACTGATTTGTTAATCAAACCTTGTTGAAGAATAGTAATACTGTTGTTACAGATCCAGTAAAGCACAAGGCCCGCAGGGAAGAACAACATAAATACCGTAAAGATCACTGGCATGATTTTGAAGACTTTCGCCTGCATTGGATCAGCCGGTTGTGGGTTCAAACTTTGCTGAATGAACATGGTTAAGCCCATTAATAGCGGCAAAATAAACCATGGATCCATCGCAGATAAATCTTGAATCCAACCTAACCATGGCGCATGACGTAGTTCAACGGACTCCATCAATACCCAGTACAAAGCAAGGAAGATCGGCATTTGGAGCAATAACGGCAAGCAACCCGACAGTGGATTCACTTGTTCACGTTTGTACAATGCCATCATTTCTTGCGAGAAGCGCATACGGTCTTCACCGAACTCTTCTTTCATACGTTGCATTTCAGGTGCAATCACACGCATTTTCGCCATAGAACGGTAGCTCTTCGACGACAATGGCCACAAGATCAGTTTCACTAGAATCGTCAATAAAATAATTGACCAACCCCAGTTACCCACTAAACCATGGAAGAATTGTAGGCCTAAGAACAACAATTTCGCGATTGGCCATAACCAACCATAGTCTACAGTTTGGTTCAAACCAACAGCCAAATCTTTCAATTCAGATTGGATTTTTGGACCTGAATAGAACGTTGCATCTACTTCTGCCACAGTTCCTGCAGGAACATTGATTGCAGGTGAAGTGAACTGAATAATGTTCATATCATCGGTAGATTTACGTGACTCAAGTTTCGCAGCATAAGGTTGACCATTGGCTTGCGTTAATTTGATCTGTCCAGGAATCCACGCACTCACGAAGTAATGCTGAACCATTGCAACCCAACCGCCAGTTGCTTCAACATTCAATTTTTCTTCATTAAAGTTAGCAAATTTAAGTTTGTTGTAATGTTCTTCAGGCGAACCCCATGCACCACCAAGGAATGTACCTAAAGTGAAAATACCTTGATCAGATTTACCTGGATCTTCAGAGTTGTCGCGTTTAAGCTGACCAAACATCTGACCTTGCCAGTTCTGAGCACTGCGGTTCACGATTTTATGATTCACGACAACAGGGTATTCACCTTCAGTGAAGTTAAAGGTTTTAATAACCTCTACACCATCTGCTGTTTTATAAACCATTGGTACTGACAAAACTTTTGCTGTTTGGCCATCTTTACCCTTCACAGTTTTTGCGTCATTCAACGTATATGAAGATTTTTCAATCTCATAGGTTGGACGTCCTTTCGGATTGCTGTCCGGGCCATTAAGACCAATTAAGCCAGACTGAGCAACATAAGTACGTTTTGCATCGCTTTCAAGCATTACAAACGGTTCGTCGCTGTCTTTATTTTTGTCATGATTGAGTAATTCAATACGAACAATATCGCCACCCTTTGGATTAATCCAAAGATGGTAAAGGTCAGTTTGTACTGAAATTAACTGTTGACTAACAGGTGCAGTGGCATCTGTTGTTTGTTGTGTAGCAGCATTATTTGCTTGCGGCACATCAGTAGCAGCCGTAGCTGTCTGGCCATTTGGTAAATCGGCAGATACTTCATGCGTTACCACCGCAGCATTTTGCTGAGGTTTTTGTTCCGCATGTCCATAATCTTTCTGCCAAGCCAAAATGAGCAAATATGCGACAACAAACATGGCCCCTAGAATTGCAATCCTGGCCCATTGTTGCATAGGTATTACCCCAAATGGTTAGAGTGATTTTGGTTCAATAAACGTTCACGAAAGGGTACAGCAACGTGAAGCGTTTGAGAATCTATTTGCTGAAATGAAATAAAACGAATTGCTTTTGATGGAACAGGATCATAGCCTGAACCGCCCCAAGGATGACAACGGCAAATACGCTGAACAGCTAGACACACTCCACGTACAGCACCATGTTGATGGACTGCTTCCAAAGAATATTGAGAACATGTTGGAATATAACGACAGCGTGGTCCCAATAAAGGACTAATCGCAATCTGATAGAAACGAATGAGCCAATGCAGTAAACGAACCATTGGTCATCTCTACGCTTGTGGGGAGGTAGCTATTTTTTTATGCTTATTTGCAAGGCGCTGCAATTTTTGCCAAGCAAATTGTAATTGCTGATGCAACTCTGCATTCGGTACCGCCTCTATGCCCATTTTTGGCATAACGACAATATCTAATACATTAGACTGCTGTTGATGCAGGCGAAAACTTTCGCGTGCAAGTCGCTTTACTCGATTTCTTTCATGTGCGCGGCGCACTTTTTTCTTAGCAACAACAATACCCAAACGGCTATTCGGCTGTTCGGAGATTTTTGCTAGAAATAAGAAATGGGGTTGATGCACTTTAAAAAGCGCACCATCGAACACACTTTTATAATCGGCAGCACAGTGTATTCGCACATCTGTGCTAAAGCCGTAAAGTGTTGTCATAACACCCAAGTCTTGACAGTCTTAACTGAAATTAAACAGTTAAGCTGTGACGACCTTTCGCACGACGACGCGCTAATACTTGACGGCCAGCTTTAGTAGCCATGCGAGCACGGAAACCATGAACGCGTTTACGTTTCAACTCAGAAGGTTGGAAAGTACGTTTCATATCGAAACTCCAAAAATGATCTTTCAGTAAAGGTTCGCGATTTTAGTGCTCATTGCTTGAGCTGTCAATGAAAAACACGCTTTCTTTCAAAATCTAGGCTGTGATATATCAAGATAATATAAGGATTAGAAATCAGTTATAAAGGTTTAAATTAAAATACTCACAAACTAAATCATTGTATATGTTAATTATTTAAGTTATCTTCAAGTTTACTCACAGATTTATCCACAGTCTCGAATTTGTGAATTGGTTTTTATGAATTTAAATTTGAATTTAAACCAACCCTCGAGTTATCCCCAAAATGGGTCGATCTTATAAATAAATTCAAATTTTAAAATTTAAATTTATTACTATTAGTGTTGATATTTTCTGTGGAAAACGCATTTTTAGATTTAAAAAACAAATAATTATATTGTGGATAACGATGTTTTTATAATTTTGATAGTTTGTGGATAACTTTGTGCTACAATTTATCCACAGCTTGCGGATAAACTTATCCACACGTGATTTAAATTTAAATTTAAACTCAATTTGCGTTTTTTTGATCGATTTCGACTGATTTGTTCATGACAGATGTGGATAAGATGGTTAGAATGGCTGCCCGCTTAGGCGGGGTTGAATTATTTTTTTACGTACAATGGACTGAAATAGGGGTTTCACATGCTTTGGACAGACTGCTTAACTCGCTTGCGACAAGAGCTTTCAGGAAATGTCTATACAATGTGGATACGCCCACTGGTGGCAGAAGATGCAGGTGATAGTCTAAAACTCTATGCACCGAATCCGTATTGGACGCGCTATATTCAAGAGCACCATTTAGAACTGATTTCAATTTTAGCGGAACAGTTGTCTGAAGGTCGGGTACGTAAAGTTGAGATTTTGGTTGATTCACGGCCTGGTGCAATTTTATCTGCAGCTGAACAACCAGCAACAACCACCGCAGCATTAGAGTCAACACCACAAGTATCGGCACCGACTCGTCCTAAAAAAGAAAAAGAAGAGACGTCTTCAAAAAATAACCGTAAGCGTCAGCTTAACCCATTATTTACCTTTTCCTTGTTTGTTGAAGGTCGTTCCAATCAGATGGCGGCAGAAACCTGTCGTAAAGTCTTGACGCAGCCCGGTGCTTCGCAGCATAACCCGTTATTTTTATATGGACCGACTGGTTTAGGTAAAACCCATTTAATGCAAGCCGTAGGTAATGCATTATTGCAAGCGAAGCCGAATGCACGTGTGATGTACATGACGGCTGAAAGTTTTGTACAAGACTTTGTGAGCTCGCTACAGCAAGGTAAGGTCGAAGAATTCAAGAAAAACTGTCGTTCGCTAGATTTGTTATTGGTGGATGATATTCATTTGTTGGCGGGTAAAGAGGCCAGCTTAGTTGAGTTTTTCTATACCTTCAACGCGTTATTGGATGAATCTAAACAAATCATTTTAACCTCAGATCGTTATCCAAAAGAACTGACTGAGCTAGATCCACGTTTGGTTTCACGTTTTTCATGGGGCTTATCGGTGGGTGTTGAACCGCCTGATATTGAAACCCGTATTGAAATTTTACTGAAAAAAGCGGAAAGCAATGGGGTGGAACTTCCACGGAATTGTGCGCTGTTTATTGCTCAACAAGTGGTTGCTAATGTCCGTGAACTAGAAGGTGCGCTGAATAAAGTCGTAGCCATTTCTCGTTTTAAAGGCACCCCAATCGATCTAGATGTGGTGCGTGAATCGTTAAAAGATGTGTTGGCAATTCGTGCGCGCACCATCAGTACTGAAAACATTCAGCGTGTGGTGAGTGAATATTTCCGTATTCCATTGAAAGAATTGGTTGGTCCAAAACGTACACGTATTTATGCACGTCCACGTCAGTTGGCTATGGGGCTAGCACGTGAACTGACAGGGGATAGTTTCCCTGAAATTGGTATGGCTTTTGGTAATCGTGACCACAGTACTGTGATGCATGCCTGTGAAAAAGTACAAAGCCTGCGTGAAGAAGATCCAATCTTCAATGAGGACTATAAAAACTTGCAACGTCTGCTGCAAAGTTAAGTCTTTTCGTTCAAATTCTGTTCTTGCAATGCGGTATATTCTGCCGCATAGTACACTGCTAAAAAATTAATTTATTTTGTCTATCTTCAGTTTTTAGAGGAATGTATCGTGCGTTTAAAAATCGCGAAAGAAAGCTTACTGAATGTTCTATCACATGTCGTAGGAGCGGTTGAACGTCGCCATACCTTAAATATTTTATCCAATGTAAAAGTACAGGTAACTGAGCAAGCTTTGACCATTACCGGTTCAGATCTTGAAGTTGAACTGGTTGCAAGCACACCACTTACTGAAGGTGCATGTTTACAAGCAGGAGTGACGACTGTTCCTGCACGTAAATTGATGGATATCTGTAAATCATTACCGTCAGCGGCATTGATTGATTTGCAAATTACTGAAGATCAACGTTGTATTTTAAAATCTGGCAACAGTCGTTTTGTATTGGGTACTTTGCCTGCAGAAGACTATCCATTATTAACCACTGAAAATACTCAAGGCACTCAAGTCGGTGTGACTCAACGTGAGTTAAAGCGTTTATTTGAAAAAACGTCTTTTGCCATGGCGGTTCAAGATGTGCGTTTTTATTTGACGGGTACTTTGCTTGAAATTGATGAAAATCAATTGCGTGCAGTAACGACCGATGGTCACCGTTTAGCGATGTGTGAAACAGTGGCAAGCTCGAATGCGACACAAGCAATGCAAGCGATTGTTCCACGTAAAGCTGTAGGTGAATTGCAGCGTCTATTGAGTGTTGAAGACGAGCAATTATCGTTGTTAATTGGTCGTGAATTATTAAATGTAACGATTACCATTGCCAGCCGTGATAAAGAGCAGGGTGATATTACCGTACGTTTCACCACAAAATTGATCGATGGTAAATTCCCTGACTACCGCCGTGTGATTCCACGTGGTGGTGATAAAAATGTGCGCATTGCACATGATGTATTTAAACAATCACTACAACGTGTGGCGATTTTAAGTAATGAAAAATTGCGCGGCGTATTCTTGAAGTTTGATGCGGACACTTTACAACTTCGTGCCAATAACCCTGAGCAAGATGAAGCTATCGAAGATCTCGCAATTCAATATGCTGATGCACCGATGGAAATGTCATTCAATGCACAGTACTTATTGGAAGTTCTGAATGTATTGGATGGTGATGATGTTGCAATGACCATGACAGAAGCCAACCAATCTGTATTGGTACAAGATCCACAACAACAAGATCAAACCTATGTTGTGATGCCAATGCGTGTTTAATTCGGACTGACGTCTCAATTATTATGCATATCACGCGTTTACATGTAGAACGTGTTCGAAATTTAAAGACGGTTGCACTCTCTGGGTTGCAACCGTTTAATGTCTTTTATGGGCAAAATGGTTCAGGCAAAACTTCTGTATTAGAAGCAGTACATTTGCTGGCAACTGGACGTTCTTTTCGAACCCATATTCCGAAAAATTATATTCAAAATAACAGCCCTGACGCTGTCGTCTTTGCGCAGTCTGCAACAGACCGCATTGGTATGCAAAAAATGCAGTCGGGCGAGCAAGTGATAAAAATCAATGGCGACCTTGTGGGGACACAAGGGCAGTTGGCCAAGATTTTACCGCTACAACTCATCGATCCACAAAGTACCGATATTATTGATCATGGTGCGAAGCCACGACGTCAACTTTTAGATTGGTTGATGTTCCACGTGGAACCGGAGTTTTACCATGCATGGCAATATTATGCACGGGCATTAAAACAGCGGAATAGTTTGCTGAAATCACGACGTCATTTGAGTCTGTCTGACTTAGAACCGTGGAACAAAATGCTCAGTGATTATGGTGAGATATTACATAGTCTGCGCAGTAATGTGGTGGAACAGTGGACTCGATATTTCCAACAAGATCTCCAAGCCTTATTGCCGCATTTAACAGTGACGTTGGAATATAGTGCAGGCTTTCATGCCGAAACAGGGCTGTTGAATGATCTGACCAATCAGCACTTTAAAGACTGCGAACGTGGCTATACTGAGTATGGTCCGCACCGTGCAGATTTAAGGTTAAAAACCGCTATGGGGGATGCAGATGTTGTGCTCTCTCGTGGGCAAAAAAAGTTATTGATCATGGCGTTAAAACTGTCACAGATAGCAATGCTACATGCTTGTAATAAGGAAACTGTGGTATTATTAGATGATCCGACAGCAGAATTAGATTTAACCGCACAACAGCGTTTAATTGAGCGTTTAAGCCATCTTGGTAGTCAAGTTTTTATTACCACTTTAGACCATGATTCAGTGCAAAAACACTTACATGATTTATCTATTTCTTATCAATTATTCAAAGTTGAAAATGGTACGGTGCAGGCTGTTGTGCAATGAAATACCACCTTTGGATAGACCTATTTTTCACTAGGGAGAAACCATGAGTTCAGAAGATCAAGCTGCTTCTCAAACAGAACAAACCATAGAAAAAGCTTATGATTCCTCTAGCATCAAAGTATTACGTGGTCTAGACGCTGTACGTAAGCGTCCGGGCATGTATATTGGTGATACTGACGATGGTACTGGCCTACACCACATGGTGTTTGAAGTTGTCGATAACTCAATTGATGAAGCGTTGGCAGGTCATTGTGACGAGATCAATGTCACCATTCATGAAGATGAATCTGTAAGCGTATCGGATAACGGTCGTGGTATTCCTACCGACATTCACCCAGAAGAAGGTGTTTCTGCAGCAGAAGTGATTTTGACGATTCTGCATGCGGGCGGTAAATTTGACGATAACAGCTATAAAGTTTCAGGCGGTCTACACGGTGTAGGTGTATCCGTGGTGAATGCGCTTTCAAGCAAGCTCGAATTAACCATTCATCGTGCAGGTCAAATCCACCAGCAAGAATATAAACACGGTGATTCCGTGTATCCATTAAAAGTGGTGGGTGAGACAGATCGTACAGGTACACGTGTACGTTTCTGGCCAAGTGCTGAAACCTTCAGTCAAACGATTTTTAATGTCGATATTTTGGCGCGTCGTTTACGTGAATTATCGTTCCTGAATGCAGGTGTGCGAATTGTGCTACGTGACGAACGTATCAATTTAGAGCACGTTTATGACTATGAAGGTGGTTTGTCTGAGTTTGTGAAATATATCAACCAAGGCAAAACTCATCTGAATGATATCTTCCATTTTACCACTCAAGCGGATAATGGCATTGGTGTAGAAGTTGCATTGCAGTGGAACGATTCTTATCAGGAAAATGTTCGTTGCTTTACCAACAACATTCCACAAAAAGATGGCGGTACGCATTTAGCGGGTTTCCGTGCTGCATTAACCCGTGGCTTAAACAGCTACATGGAAAGCGAAAACTTACTCAAAAAAGAGAAAGTGGCGGTTTCTGGTGATGATGCACGTGAAGGTTTAACTGCGATTGTTTCGGTGAAAGTGCCTGATCCAAAATTCTCTTCGCAAACCAAAGAAAAATTGGTGTCGAGCGAAGTGAAAACTGCGGTTGAGCAAGCCATGAATAAATCGTTCTCTGAATATCTTTTAGAGAACCCACAAGCCGCTAAATCGATTGCAGGCAAGATTATTGATGCAGCACGTGCGCGTGATGCAGCACGTAAAGCACGTGAAATGACACGTCGTAAGAGTGCGCTGGATATTGCTGGTTTGCCAGGTAAATTGGCCGATTGTCAGGAAAAAGATCCTGCATTGTCTGAACTTTACTTAGTCGAAGGTGACTCTGCGGGCGGTTCTGCAAAACAAGGCCGTAACCGTAAGATGCAAGCGATTTTGCCGCTGAAAGGTAAAATCCTCAACGTGGAACGTGCACGTTTTGACAAGATGATTTCTTCACAAGAAGTGGGAACACTGATTACTGCTTTAGGTTGTGGTATTGGCCGTGAGGAATATAACCCAGATAAACTGCGTTATCACAAAATCATCATCATGACCGATGCTGACGTCGATGGTTCGCACATTCGTACGCTACTGTTGACCTTCTTCTTCCGTCAAATGCCAGAACTTGTGGAACGTGGATATATTTATATTGCACAGCCACCGTTGTATAAGCTGAAAAAAGGCAAGCAAGAACAGTACATCAAAGATAATGATGCGCTTGAGACTTACCTGATTTCAAATGCAATTGATGAGCTTGAATTACACATCAGTGCAGAAGCACCAGCCATTCGTGGTGAGGCTTTAGCGGGTGTGATTGCGGATTATCAAACCTCTCAAAAGAGTTTGCATCGTCTGACTGTACGTTATCCTGCAAGTGTGTTGGATGGTTTATTGGCAGTAGAAGGCTTTAAGTTAGATCAAGCAAATAACCAAGACTATGTACAGACTTGGGGGGAGCAGCTACGTGCCAATATTGAGAAAACTCAGCCTAGCTTACGTCCTGAATTAAGCTTAGAAACGTTTGAGCATGAAGATACCGAAGGCAATAAGTCAGCGACCTATTTCCCGCGTATTACCATCTATGTTCATAACTTACCGCACCAATACTTGTTAGATTCAGGTCTATTGGGTTCAGGTGAATATGCGCGTTTGCTCAAAAATTCGAAGAGTTGGTTCACATTATTGGAAGAAGGTGCTTACCTGCAAAAAGGCGAGCGCAAAATTCCAGTGAGTAGCTTCCATCAGGTTTGGCAAAACATCCTACAAGACTCACGCCGTGGCATGATGATTCAGCGCTATAAAGGTTTGGGTGAGATGAATGCTGAACAGCTTTGGGAAACTACGATGGATCCTGAGAACCGTAACATGCTGCAAGTAACGGTACAGGATGCGATTGAAGCTGATCGTATGTTCTCTTGCTTGATGGGTGATGATGTGGAACCACGTCGTGCTTTCATTGAAGAAAATGCGTTAAATGCGGATATTGATGCCTAAATTCTGATTACAGAATCATTCAAAAAAGCACTCTTCGGAGTGCTTTTTTTTGTGCTATCTTAAATAAAATTGAATATTAAATCGCCAATTTGTGTTTTATAAAATTGACTTATTCTGATGCTAAGCTCAAATCTATTTGAACTTAGCAGCTAAAAATAAGAGGTCTATATATGATGGACAATCAACTTGAACACATTCGTGACATCTGGGTAAATGCATTTTTTACCGGAAATTATACTGTTTTAGCCGAATACGAAGATGAGCACTTTAAGGTGGTTTATGAGCAAGACGGGCGTGTCGAAAGTAATTATGTCCGCTATGAACGTATTGCACATGCAGTGAAAAATGGGGTTTGGAAACCACAAAAACCAGACGTAGAATTTGAAGAATATGAGTTTAATCGTGACCAAACGGAGTGCAAAATTTTAATTGGTTTAGCTGAAACACAGCAGCAAATACAGGAAATCTGGCATTTTGATCAGACCTGGAAAATACAAGAATTACGTTTTTTAAAGGCAAAAAAAGCCCATCCTTCTGCCTTATCTTAAACAATAAAAAGTTTAAATTGATGTCGTGAGTGGAGATAAAATGCATCCATCTTGCAAATGTGGATAAGTTTTGTGAATTTTCACATTTAATAGTGTTCAGCATCAAAGTCATTTATAATTGTGGATAATATCATTTAAAAATATTTATCCACAAAAAGGTGGTTCGATATTTTGAATTTAAAAAATAAAAATGAATTTAAAACCAAGATTTGAATTTAAAAATGGCTTTTGTGGATAACTGTGGCAATGAGTTTGATGTGAAGTGTATTTTTTGAATTCATTTATAAAAGTAGGATAAAAGCTATCGCTGAATTTTTAGATTCTTTCTGAATAGAAATGCCTTAACGATGCAATAACCAGTTGGATATGAACATTCGATTTTTTGAATATTTTTTAGATTTATAGTGTGATTATTATTGTGAAGTATAAATAAAAAATCGCCGTGGAACATTTAAATTTCACGGCGATTGATTTTTGAACTTAAGTTAGCTTTTCTTAATAATGCAAATCTAGGGTTTTGCTTTTTAAATTAAGCCTCAAAACTGCTTTCCATTTCTTCTAATTCCATCATTAATTCAAGCATTTGCTCTTCGACTGATTCGAGTTTGGCTTTTAACTCTGTTTGCTCATTCATCAGTTTGAGTAAGTCATCTTTACGACTGGCTTCATATAAAGCACTGTCTGCTAATAATTCCTCGATTTCGTTTAAGCGTGGCTGAATTTTGCTGATCTGCGCTTCATTTTTTTCAATGTTTTTACGAATCGGGCGGGTCAATTCACGTTGACGTGCAGCTTCTTTACGTTGCGCTTCTTTATCGACTTTGGAAATCGTTGGTTTAGTTTCAACTTGAGATTTGATGGGAGTCGGGGCTTGTTGACTATTTTTCATCATGTCGATCCGCGCTTGACGCAGCCAATCGGCATAAGCCACGAGGTCGCCATCAAATTCGCGACATTTCCCATGATGTACCAACAATAATTCGTCACAAACGCTGGCAATCAATTGACGTTCATGCGAAACCAAAACCACAGCGCCTTCAAAATCTTGTAATGCCATAGTTAGGGCATGACGCATATCGAGGTCTAAATGGTTGGTCGGTTCATCTAGAATTAAAACATTGGGGCGCTGCCAAACAATCAAAGCCAAAGCTAATCGTGCTCGTTCACCGCCTGAAAAGCCTTCACTTGGCGTATCCATGCGTTCGCCACTAAAACCAAAGCTGCCTAAGAATGAACGTAATGCCGCTTCACTGATTTTTTTGTCAGCGATTCGAGATAATTGCAACATTGGGCTGGCATTGCCATCTAGAGCATCCATTTGATGCTGTGCAAAATAGCCAATATTCAATAGTTCAGAGGCTTTGCGCATCCCTTGTAATAAGGGAAGGTCACCAACCAAGGATTTAATTAAGGTTGATTTACCCGCACCATTCATTCCCAGTAAACCAATGCGACTGTTTGGGGTAATCTGTAAATTTACATTGGTGGCAATCAGTTTGTCACCATAGCCAATATCGACATGTTCCATTTGTAACAGTGGTGAGCTCATTTTGGTTGGCTCACGGAAACTAAAGGTAAATGGCGTATCGACATGTGCGGCAGAAAGTTCTTGCATGCGTTCTAATTGCTTAATACGGCTTTGCGCCTGCTTAGCTTTAGTGGCTTTGGCTTTAAAACGGTCAATAAATTTTTGGAGATGCGCACGGGTTTCGAGTTGTTTTTCATAGGCTTGTTGCTGTTGTGCCAAGCGCTCAGAACGGGTGCGTTCAAAGGTCGAATAGTTGCCGGTGTAAAGCGTCAGCTCTTGATTTTCAATATGTAAAATATGATCAGTCACCGCATCTAAGAAATCACGGTCATGTGAAATTAAGATCAGTGTGCCTTCGTAAGCTTTTAACCAATCTTCTAACCACAAAATCGCATCTAAGTCTAAGTGGTTTGTTGGTTCATCGAGTAATAATAGGTCTGAACGGCTCATTAGGGTACGCGCAAGGTTTAAACGCATACGCCAACCACCAGAAAAGCTTGAAACATTGAGTTGGGACTGATGTTCAAAGAAACCTAGGCCAGCCATCAGTTGTGAGGCTTTGGATGGAGCTGTATAGCCATGGATTTCATCAAATCGGCCATATAAGTGTGCCAGCGCTTCATTGTCTAATTGTTCTGGATGTTCAAGTTTATGTTGTATATCCCAATATTCTTCATCGCCTGATAGAACGAAATCAATCGCTTTCATATCCAACGCTTTGATTTCTTGCGCCATATGCGCGACGGTCCATACTGCAGGACGTGTTAATGAACCACCATCAGATTCCATTCCACCTAAAAGCGCAGAAAAAAGAGTCGATTTACCCGCACCATTTACACCAGTTAAGCCGATTTTCCAGCCTGGATGCAATTGCATAGATGCTTTTTGAAATAAAACACGCCCACCGCGACGAATGGAAAGTTGGTCTAACTGAATCATGGAACTAACTAAACAAGAAGAATGTGGGGCTATTCTAATGGATGGCTTTGCAAAAGAAAAAACAAAGCATCGCAACCATCTGAAAAAATGTGACAGATTCCACGTATTTAGGTATATTGAACGGGCTTTAGTATTAAAAAAATATTTCAAGTTGTTGTTTTAAATGGATTAATAAAACATATTGGAAATATAAGAAATGAGAAAAGGAATTTTAACTAAATGTGCGGAATTCTCCATCTATAATCTGTGATTTAGATGGAGATGGATAGCACGCCTTTTCAGTCGGGTCTTTCTTGGTTTTGGATGTATTCTCGAATTACATCAATTGTCGCTCCACCTGTTGTAAGTAGACAGTATGCCCTCGTCCAAAGCACAGGTTTCCAATAATAAGGTTTTAGTTCTTCACCGAACTCCTTGCGTATCAGTCTGCTTGATACAGTTTTTAGATTATTGATGAATTTACTTGGCATGATATTCGGGTGCATATCTAACAATAAGTGAATATGATCAGCTTCACCATTGAACTCAATCAAGTCAATCTCCCAATCAGCACAGTTCTTTTTTACAATTTCTTCAAGCCGATTGATCATCTCATTTGAAAGGCATTTCTTGCGATATTTTGTTACCAACACTAAATGATATGTAAGTTTATAAACACAGTGATAATGTGACTTCATTACATTTACACTAAGCAATTAATTTGCTAAATTATAACCATGAAACAACCTTTTTTGAAAGCGTATAAATATCGCATCTATCCTACTTCTGAGCAGAAAGTGCAATTTGAAAAGCACTTCGGATGCACTCGCTTTATTTTCAATTGGGCTTTAGCACTTCAAACTAAAGCTCATTCTGAAACTCAAAAATTATTATCAAAAAAGGATATTCAAGACCAATTAGTTGCCATGAAAAAACAACCTGAATTCGAATGGTTGAACGAGGTGAATAGTCAATCACTTCTTAGTGGGTTACTTCACCTACACACTGCTTACAACAACTTTTTTCAGCGATTAAAGAAAGGCAAGGTTGAATTCAGAAAGATCAAAGGATATAAACCAAATCCTGATGAAAAACGCCCATTAAGTCATCTTGTCGGCTACCCACGGTTCAAATCCAAGAAAATACCGCAACGGTCTTATCAATGCCCTCAGCACGCAACAGTGAGCTTTGAGAACGGATTACTTCATCTACCTAAAATTAAAGGGATAAAAACTGTATTTAGTCGGGTATTTAATGGGAAAATCAAAACTGTCACCATTAGCAAAACAGCGACAGGTAAGTATTATGCTTCGATTTTGGTCGAGTCAGAGTTAGAACTTGTTGCATCAACAACAATTCAAGCTGATCAAACCATCGGAATTGATATGGGTTTGAATCACATGCTCATTCAATCCGATGGTAATAAGGTTGAAAATCCAAAATACTTGCGACAGGCTCAAAACCGACTATCCATACAGCAGAAGATATTTGCTCGAAAGAAGAAAGAATCAAAGAATTATCAACGTCAAAAATTAAGTGTTGCATTCATCCATGAAAAAGTGCGCCTGCAACGCTTAGACCTACATCACAAACTCACGCATTACTTGATCTGTGAAAACCAAGCGACCACGTATGCTGTAGAAGATTTAGGGATAAAAAATATGGTAAGAAATCGAAAACTAGCCAAGTCCATTTCGGATGTGGCTTGGGGTCAATTTCTTACGATATTGCAATACAAGGCAAAATGGTTCGGTAAGAATGTGCTACAAATTGGAAGATTCGTTCCAAGTTCTAAAGCATGTTCATGTTGTGGTTATACTATGACAAAATTGCCACTAAGCATAAGAGAATGGCAATGTCCTGACTGTGAAACAGTGCATGATCGTGATTTGAATGCAAGCTTGAATATACGCAATTTCGCTTTAGCTGATGCACTAGGACATAGTGCTGTATAAAGAGTTCCTGTACCGCCATACTGTCAGCGCAGTGCGGTATCGAAAGGTGCAATCTCTAAGATTGCATGGGTCGCAAAGATTCCCCCACCATAGCTCTTAGCTTGGTGGTGGGAGTATGTCAAAGAAGGGAAATGTGACGCATTTTATATGACCTCGATGCGGGCACGTGCATATAACAAATTTGCTGGTTCGATTGATGCCATTGGCGGTGTACCGAACAATACCATCGCGCAAAAAGCCATCACCTATGTCTTAGATAAGCGGAACAGTAAACGACTGATTACCAATCTAGGCAAAGACAGCTATGAAGTGGCGGGGATCGGGCAAATTGGTTCAGCCTATATTTTTGTCCGTGATCGCAATATCAATAATTTAGAAAAAGCTGAAGGTAAAAAATTTGCCATTTTGCATTATGACTATGCGCAAAAAGTGATGGTTGACCGTGTCGGCGCTGTACCAGTCATGTCGGAAATTTCCAATTTTATTCGCAAGTTTAATCAGGCTGAAGTTGAAATTGTGGCTGCGCCGGCTTATGCCTTTAAGCCACTCGAAATTTCAAAAGGCTTAGGCACTACTGGGGCGATGGTTAATTTTCCTGTGGTGATTGTCACGGCAGACCTGATTATTCGTAATAATAAATTCCCAGAAGGTTTTGCAGAGCCTTCTCGGCAATGGTTCGTTAAGCAATTATCAAAAAGTTTTGCCATGGTAAAACGCATGGAAGCTGAAATTCCTGCCAAATATAAGATGAATCTCAGCAAAGATGATCAGTTGAAATATCAGAAAATATTGCGTGAAGGACGGATGGATTTAACCAAACAGGGGATCTATGACTCCACTATGATGACGGTACTGAAAAAAGCCTGTTGTACGATTGAGCGAACCAATTTCGAGTGTTCAGTGGCGGGTGAATAAGCTTTTTTCTGTATTTCTTTGTAAATTTTGATGCAAACGCTGTAAATGTAAAAAGCCATTTTTGCAAATCTAAGATGATGATTATATTTATAATTTCACTTTGAATAAAAAGTGATATGCATCACAGAAAAACAGAATATGCCAAAATGACATAAATAAATGGAGTAAATGCTCTATTTTTTTTAAATTAACTTGCTTAATATCGGCGTTGTGTAAGGACACCTCTGAACCATAAAAAGATTTGAAAGGAAAATAGAATGAAAAAAACGCTCCTATCATTGGCTACATTTGCTGCAATTGGCTTTGCTGGTTCAGCTCAGGCAGCAAAAGTAGATATCTGTGTATTTGACTTACTGGGTAAGTCAGGTGAGTCATACCAAATGGCTCAGGAATGGGCGCTTGCAGCAAAAGGCTGGGGTGCTGAAATTAACTTAATTCCGCGTCAAGATGAAGCAGTAGCCGACAATGATTTTAAAGCGGGTAAATGTGATGGCGTATTTATGACGGCAATGCGTGCTCGTCAATACAATAAATTTGCAGGTTCGATTGATGCGCTTGGTGGCGCACCGAGCAATGCAATTGCGCAACGTGCGATTACCTTTGCATTAGACCAACGTAATGCTGCAAAAATGGTCAGCAACCTAGGTGGTAAGAAATACGAAGTGGCGGGTATTGCTCCACTGGGTTCAGCATTCATCTTTGTCAAAGACAAAAAAATTGACTCAATTGAAAAAGCAGCAGGTAAAAAGTTTGCAGTATTAGGCTATGACGAAGCACAAAAAATTATGGTGCAACGTGTCGGCGCTCAAGCTGTGGTTTCAGATGTATCTAACTTTGTGGCGAAGTTTAATAATGGTCAGGTCGATATGGTGGGTGCGCCTGCGTATGCCTACAAACCATTAGAGATTTATAAGGGTTTAGGTACCAATGGTGCGATGTTTAACTTCCCAGTTTTACAAGTGACCGCGGACTTTATTATTCGTCCTGATCAGTTCCCAGCAGGCTTTGGTCAAAAATCTCGTGATTGGTTTGTGAAACATTTACCGAAGAGTATTGCGATGATTAACCGTTTAGAGGCGGGTATTCCTGCGAAATATAAACTTAACTTAAGTGCAGAAGATAAAACCAAATATCAAAAATTATTGCGTGAAGGTCGTATGGATATGACGAAACGTGGCATTTATGATGCGGGCATGATGTCAGTATTGAAAAAGGCACGTTGTTCTGTCGATAAAGCCAATTTTGAATGTTCACTTAGCGGCGAATAAACTGATATTTAAAGAAAAAAGCCTGGATTTATCCGGGCTTTTTTTCGCAAATGCACAGGTCATTTTCGCCATTGAGTCAGCAAAATATTCAGGTAATCTAAATTGAAATCGAGGGCTGTGAGTATATTTAATCATACTCCGCATGACCCAAAAATCAAAAAATGGTTAAAACAAAAACAGTAAAAAACAAGGAAAGTCAGTATGAAACAATGGACAAAGGCATTGAGTATTGCTGCTGCGTTAATGGCGGTGAATGGCGTAGCTCAAGCAAAGCAAGTGGTGTGTGTATTTGATTTGGTTGGTAAAAATGGTGATGTTTTTACCCTGATGAGAGATTACCAATTGGCGGCAAAAAACTGGGGCGCAGACATTGAGCTCCGCGTCAGTCAAAATGAAGCGGTGATTGCGGAAGATTTTAAAGCCGGTAAATGTGATGGGATCAGTGTCACAGGTATGCGTGGTCGTCAATTTAATAATTTTACCGGTTCTTTAGATGCGATTGGTGCAATTCCAGATTTGAAACTTGCGGTTAAAGTGATGCAAGGCCTTGCGAGTCCAACGTTTGCAAAGAGCATGGTCAATAGTAAATATGAAGTGGTAGGTGTGATTCCTGTAGGTGATGCCTACCTGTTGGTGAATGACCGTAGTATCAATACTGTCGCTAAAGCAGCAGGTAAAAAAATTGCGGTGCTTGATTATGATGAAGCGCAGAAAATTATGGTGCAACAGGTGGGGGCTCAAGCGGTCAGTGCTGACGTGACCAATTTTGGCTCTAAATTTAACAATGGTCAGGTGGATATTATTGGTGCACCTGCAGCGGTGTTTAAACCCTTGGAGTTACATAAAGGTTTAGGTAGTAAAGGTGCAATTGTTAATTATCCAATTTTACAAGTGACGGGTAATATCATTATTCGCCCAGATAAATTCCCAGCGGGATATGGGCAAAAATCACGTGATTGGGTCAAAACACAATTACCTCGTGCATTCACGATATTAGGCAAAATGAAGTCAGAAATCCCAGCTAAATATTGGATGGATGTTCCAACGGCAGACAAAGCTGGCTATCAAAAAATGATGCGTGAAGCGCGTATTGATTTGACTAAACGTGATATCTACGACAAGCGAATGATGAAATTATTATGGCAATTCCGCTGTAAACAAGACCCGAAAAACTTCGAATGTGCATTACAGGACGAAAACTATAAATAAGTTTTAAATGAATCTTGAGAAAAATACTCTGATTTAACTTTAAACTGTGAAGACTGACCATATATTGAGTATGTTATACTTGAAACATGGTCTTTTCTTTTTAAAGACACCCCAATGACTCAGAGGAATCCATCATGAATGCTCAAGCACTTGTGCTGACTGACAATGCTGCCAATAAAGTACGCCAATTGCGTGACAGTGAAGGTAATCAAGACCTCATGTTACGTGTATATGTGACTGGTGGTGGTTGTTCAGGTTTCTCATATGGATTTAATTTTGCAGAAAGCCAAAACGAAGATGATGCTGAATTTATCAATGAAGACGTGAAAATGTTGGTGGATTCACTTAGTTATCAATATTTAGTTGGTTCAACAGTCGACTATATTGAAGGTTTAGAGGGTTCTCGTTTTGTGGTACAAAACCCGAATGCGACAACCACGTGTGGATGTGGATCTTCATTCTCGATCTAATCACGATGATGAATTGAGCCATAAAAAAGCCCTCATTTTGAGGGCTTTTTTAATGTTTAAAATCGATATTAGGCTTCAAATTTAAGCGCTTCTAACAGATCTAAAATCACTGTAGTTACGTCTTGACTCAATTGATAATTATTAAAAATTTCATAAGCTGTAATGGTGACATCGGTATCACTCGGAAGCAGGCGTTGCTCTTCTTCGATGAGGTCACGGATCGGCAAAAGGGTTTGTTTGACTTGTAAATGCAAGACATCTTTAAACTCAAGATTTTCGTCTTCGAGTTCAATGAGTTGCTCATTAAAAAATGGTAAAAGTACCGCATGGAGATAAGGTTGAATTTCGGTAATATCAAAAAGCTCAATATCACGGGTTTGTTCAATCGTGCTGATGTGGTCATTCACTTCAATTAAGATATGGTAGTAACTCACATTGCTCTCCACGGAAGATGTCATTGATATAAGGGAATTATTGCAGATCAACAATAACATGAAATGCTGATTTTTGTTGGTGAATCCTGCAATATCCTTATAAATTGTATGGTTTTTTATGCTCAGGGCACACTAGCGATAATACAGTAAGCTTTGGTCTGCTGGCATTAGTTTAAAGTTTTCTAATTGTTGCGCGCCCAAGATTGGGTACATTAATGCAGTAGGGTCATTATGGTGAGATAAGCCGAGAGCATGTCCGAGTTCATGGGCAAGGGTGAGGCGTAAATCATCTTCGGCATCAAATTGATAAATCTGAATCTGATCCTCCATAAAGACACCTTTATGAAACTCTCGTGCAGGAAAGCGCTGACTGGCTTGTATCACGCCTGCATTATATTGATCGATTTGCTGGTTATAGCTTGAGACTTGTTGGTTAAATTGATCATTTTGCTGATTAAATCGATCTATTTCTTGGTCTAATTGCATCGCTTGTGCTTTAACTTGCTCAAGTTCTCTTTCAACGCGTTGCATATTGGGGCCTTGTGTATGCTCTATTCGGCTCCAATTCATACGTTCTTGCGACAGCTGTGCGATTTCCGCACGAATCATGGCTTGTTTTGATCGGAGCTGTTGCTCATTCATCTCCAGACCTTTTCTCGAATTTGCTAAGTTCTCGGCATATAAATCATTACGGGCTTTATCTGCGGCTAAGGTATTTTGGACTTGCTTATAGGCATTGTATTGTTCTTGACGATCATCATAAATTAGATGGATTGCCAGTTGTGCATTTGGGTCATAGATAAATAATGGTTTGAGTGTTCCTTTATGCCATATCTCTGCGGCTTCTTCGCTAAGTTGAATGACTTGTTGTTGGCTTAATCCAAAACGCGGATCGACATCAGCAACCCGATAACGCAGTCGGGTATCGAGAGGGTGTAAAAGTCGATCTGAAATTGAATTAAATTTCAGTTGAGGATGCTGCTTGGTTTGAAAGATCCACCAAGTACTCAAAACGATGACAACAATAATTAAAATCAAACGCATAGCGTCGCAAAACTTGATTATTTTACATTAATTTAACCGAAATTTAGCGCTATGCAAATCTAAGTTTAGACAGATTGGCAGTCGAGAAGAATGTGGCTGTTTGAGCTTAAGCGTGTTATTTGAATATTGCCTGATGCAGATAAAATCATCCACAAAAAAACCGCGCTTTCGCGCGGTCTTTTTGAGCTTTGAAAAACTCGGTTAAAGCGACAAATTATTTTTTGTCATCTTTAACTTCAGTGAACTCAGCATCTACAACGCCGTCATCTGCTTTTTGAGCTTGACCTTCAGCGCCTTGGAAAGCGTTAGGATCAAAACCTTCAGCACCGCCTTGACCTTGTGCAGCTTCATAAGCACGTTGAGTGATCGGCATAATGATGTTTTGAAGTGCTTCAGTTTTCGCTTTGATTGCATCTACATCGTTTTCTTTAGTCGCTGCTTCGAGCTCAGCTACAGCAGCATCGATTGCAGATTTCTCATCAGCAGTTACCTGTTCACCAAGATCTTTTACTGCTTTTTGAGCAGAAGAAACAAGTGCATCAGCTTCGTTACGTGCTTTCGCTAATTCTTCAAATTTACGATCTTCTTCAGCATTCGCTTCAGCATCTTTGATCATCGCTTCAATTTCAGCATCGCTCAAACCAGAGTTAGCTTTAATTTGAATGGATTGCTCTTTACCTGTGCTCTTGTCTTTCGCAGATACTTTCAAGATACCATCAGCGTTGATGTCAAATGATACTTCAATTTGTGGCACACCACGTGGAGCAGGTGGGATATCGCCTAATTGGAAGTTACCTAACAATTTGTTTTGTTGAGCCATTTTACGTTCACCTTGGTAAACTGAAATGTCTACAGCAGGTTGGTTGTCAGCAGCAGTTGAGAACACTTGAGATTTCTTCGCAGGAATCGTGGTGTTTTTCTCGATGATTGCTGTTAACACGCCACCCATTGTTTCGATACCAAGAGTCAATGGAGTTACGTCAAGAAGAAGTACGTCAGTTTTATCACCTGAAAGTACTGCACCTTGAATCGCAGCACCCATCGCTACAGCTTCATCTGGGTTCACGTCTTTACGTGGCTCACGGCCGAAGAACTCTTGTACTTTTTGTTGTACAAGTGGCATACGAGACTGACCACCCACCAAGATTACGTCAGAGATGTCAGAGGTTGAAAGACCTGCATCTTTAAGTGCAATCTTACATGGTTCAATTGTACGAGCAACCAATTCAGCAACTAAACCTTCAAGTTTAGAGCGAGTCACGTTGATCACTAAGTGTTTAGGACCAGTCGCATCTGCTGTGATGTATGGAAGGTTGATTTCTGTTGCATTCGAAGAAGAAAGCTCGATTTTTGCTTTTTCAGCAGCTTCTTTTAAACGTTGAAGTGCAAGCGGATCTTGTTTCAAGTTTACGCTTTGTTCTTTCTTGAACTCTTCAACCAAGTATTCAATTAATGCATTATCGAAGTCTTCACCACCAAGGAATGTATCACCGTTTGTAGACAACACTTCGATTTGTTGGTCGCCATCAAGGTCAGCGATTTCAATGATTGATACGTCGAAAGTACCACCACCTAAATCGTAAACCGCAACTTTACGGTCGCCTTCTTTTTTGTCCATACCGAACGCAAGTGCAGCAGCTGTTGGTTCGTTGATGATACGTTTAACATCTAAACCAGCAATTTTACCTGCATCTTTAGTCGCTTGACGTTGAGCATCGTTAAAGTACGCAGGAACAGTAATTACCGCTTCAGTTACTGTTTCACCAAGGTAGTCTTCAGCTGTTTTTTTCATCTTTTTCAAGATTTCAGCAGAGATTTGTTGTGGTGCAAGTTTCTTGTCGTTTACGTCAACCCAAGCATCGCCATTGTCAGCTTTGATGATTTTGTAAGGTACAAGGCCGATATCTTTTTGCACAGCTTGGTCTTGGTACTTACGACCGATCAAACGTTTGATTGCAAATAATGTGTTTTTAGGGTTAGTCACTGCTTGACGCTTAGCAGATTGACCGACAAGGATCTCGCCATCTTTATACGCAATAATAGATGGGGTTGTACGAGCGCCTTCAGCGTTGTCGATTACTTTTACTTTGTCGCCTTCAAGTACTGCTACGCAAGAGTTTGTAGTACCTAAGTCAATACCAATGATTTTCGCCATTTGGATGTTTCCTCTAAAATTCTTTTATTCCCAAACTCTTCCCTTTCTCAAAGGGAAATAAAAAGGGATTTACTTGTTATCCGATATGAGAGCCAATCAAAAAATTTCAAGTAATATTGGTTAAAATTTTTAATTCGTCTCAGAAAATTTGGGTTTATGCACCAACCATAACCATAGCTGGACGTAATAGACGACCGTTTAAGCTATAGCCTTTTTGCAATACTGTCCCAATTTCATTCGATTTGGCATTTGGATCGATGCCCACAGCTTGGTGAAGATCTGCATTGAAACCATTTGCAGTATCCACAGCAACCACACCAAATTTTTCTAAAGTGCTGAGCAATGATTTCAGTGTAAGTTCTACACCTTCAGATAAACCTGATTTTTCATCACCTGCCGCAGCAATCGCGCGTTCAAGGTTATCAACTGACTCAAGCAATTGTTTTGCAAATTTTTCCAGCACAGTATCTTTATGCTTTTCAGATTCGCGTTGAATGCGTTCTACACTTTTTTGCGCTTCATATACGGCATTTGCAGTACGTGCTTTTTCAAGTTTTAAGCTTTCTTCTAAATTGGTGATTTGTGCTTGTAAATCTTCAACTGAAACTTCAGCTTGCTCGTTTTCAGCTTGAGTTTGCTGTTCTGCTTGCTCTTGTTGAAGATCTTGAGCGTCTTGGTTTTGCTCAGTCGCCATTGATTTACTCCGTTTAAATGGGTTCTTAAACATGTTCAGTCCTTATAGCTGTGCGTTCAAACGACATCGATGCGTAACTGCCATGCGTTTTGAATTCATGATTAATAAAAGAAATCGGGGCAGGGGATAAAAATTCAAGCGAAGTCAGCGATTAAATGCAGTTTTTTATTCAAATAAATGGTTTTTCAGCAAAATATCGACTGCAAAATTAAATTCTATGAAAATATAAATTATTGATTTGAATGTATAATCATATTTTGATCGGATTTATAGATTTTCATCATAAATTTTAACGGTTTCTCTTTGTGCCTGAAAATTTGCATAATTTATCTATCGGAAGTGACCATATCCACTGGAGAGAGGGATATGGTGACTACCTCTAGATTTTAGAAACACTTTTCCATGCTGATTTCCCAAGAATCAGCATTTTTTTTGCCTCAAAAAATAGTGGTTAATATTTATACATAAAAACTCTTAGTATCAGTTTTATTAAATATTTCACAAAAAATGATCAGCACAGTATTCTTTGTTTCAGATTCTATCGCTGTAGTTTCTTAATTTATTTCAAATGTGTTTTTCATGGCCTGCTTCTCTCATAAGCAGGCTTTTTTTTGCATGAAATTTATAAAAACAGCCACTTAAGTAACTGAGTTGCAAGTTTTGTTGAACTTTGTTGTATTCAAAAGCTGTGATCACGCTTTATTCAAAAATCATTTATATTTATTTTTTTAATAAAAAACAAAGCACTTGAGTTAAAAAAATGATGTAAAGCCTCAATATAAAAGAAAACTGCCTGATTAATAAAACATTTCATAAGCTGTACCGTGCCTCGTACAAAGTACAACTCAGAAGGTGGGAACTTCACAGAATTATTTTCCATTATGACTCGGGCAAAGTTGAGCTTTGCTTTTAATGATTCAATGAAGGAAATAATGAAGATGAAAAAAATTGGTTTATTCGCTGTCGCAGTTTTAGGTTTTGGTTTAGCTGCGGTAGGTTGTACTTCTCAAGAAACTGTAGAATCTCCAGAAACCGCACAAGTAACGTCTGCAACTGAAGCATCTGTAACGACAGAGCAATCGGGTGCTGTGGTTCAAGCAGATCCATCAGCTCAAGGTGCTGAAGTTCAATCTGCGCCTGCACCACAACCTACAATTCAGCAATAAGATTGTTTAATGCTCTCTGACCTGTAACAACAGGCAGTCAAGAATAGACAGAAGATAGGATGCCTCTTCTGTCTATTTTCTTTTCTATTGCTTTTTTTTATCTTTTCTATTTTTAGTGAACGAAAAAAAAGCCCATCATGTAGATGAGCTTTTTACTTTTAACCGATCTGCAAAAACAACAATTAACGGCGATTTTCCCACGCGCGACGACGTTCTTCAGCCGCTTTACGTTGTTGATCTGATGCCTTTCTTAAATCTTGAATATTTTTTTTGCGCTCTTGCTCAATTTGTTTTCTACGATCTTGACTGGCTTTACGGCGCTGTTCTTCTAAGCGCTGACGCTCTTTGCTGACTTTTTGACGATCTTGTTCAGCACGTTTACGACGTTCAGCTTCAGAGTATTTACGCTGTTGTTCTAGACGTTGACGTTCGAGTTCGTTTTTACGACGATCCCACTCTTGTTGATTTTTACGATTCTGTTCCCAGTTACGCTGGTCAAGTTGCTGCTTTCTACGTTCGAGCTCTAAACGATTACGTTGTTGTTGCTGACGTTCCCATGTACGGCGGTCTTGTTCATAACGACTGTCGTAACGGCGATCATAACGATTATCATAGCGTCGATCATTATTATCATAACGGCGGTCATAACGTTGATCATAACGTCCATCGTAGTAACCATCTTCAGGGAATGCTACGCAGCCTACAGCCAAAAAAGCAGTCGCAAAAGACAGAAGGATGATCTTTTTAGCCATGGTGAGTATCCTTTATCGAGAATGGGTTAGCATAATCAACCCATAAAACTTGGGTAAATTGTCAATGACAACTCTATAAAAGAAGATTAGCTTAACTAGGTCTGTACTATGTATGTCGATGTTGAGACTTATATGTGAATATGGTCACATTTGACCTAGATCATGTAGAAAGTATGAAGAGCATAATTCGAAGGATAGAGCATGTTTGCATTGAATGAATCACTTAAAAATATGAAAGATAAAGGCCAAGGTACGGCTGCTCGGTTACTTGATCGTCTTCCTAACTTTGCCAAAGAAAGCCTCGCAAAACGTCTCGATTATCCGTTTATTTTTCCAGAATTAGATCCGCTGGTGAAATGCATGATGGCGGCTCAACTCAAGCAAGGTAAGTCAGGCTTTGTGACCGAAGACTATGTGAAGTCTCGTAAATTATTTGATTTACAGATGGAGTCGATCAAGACCAAGCCGACCTTTGTGAAACAAGTGCAAGATATACGTCTACCTTTACAAAGTGCAACGCTGTTTGCGCGTCATTATCATCCTGCTCCAAATAAAAAATTACCGATGATCGTGTTTTATCATGGTGGTGGTTTTGTGGTGGGTGGTTTAGACACGCATGATGAAGTTTGTCGTTTATTGGCTGTGCATGCCAAAACACAAGTTTTAAGTATTGATTATCCTTTAACACCAGAAGCCAGCCCAGCTCAATTAATGCAAAGTTGTGAAGATGCATTGGCTTGGACTTATCAAAATAGTCGTCAGTTTAAAATTCTAAAAAATCGAATTGCGGTGGCAGGGGATAGTGCAGGCGGCAATATTGCTACTGCGGTTGCACAGCGCAGTGCTCAAAAAGTTTTTGCCCCGCAAGCTCAACTATTAATTTACCCAGTAGTGGATTTCAAGAGTCGCCACCCATCTTTCTATGCTTATAAAGATGGTCTAGTTCTGACTGAAAAAGATATTGATGTCGTAACGGCTTTATATGCAGAACAACATGCAGTGGCCTTAGATGATCCATTAATTTCACCAACCTATGGAAAATTGGCAGGTATCGCACCCGCGTATATCGTGACAGCAGGGCATGACGTTTTACATGACGAAGGTGAAATTTATTCGCATAAACTCCGTCAGCAAGGGGTGAAAGTGTTTTATCAAGAATATACCGATCAAACCCATGGCTTTATTAACTTAACCCCGGTTTCGCACCGAGCTAAAAAATACGTGATCGAGATCAGTACGAAGTTCCGTAAATTTTGGGATAAACGTAGCTAATCATTCCTTTATATAAAGTAAACCCAGTGTTTCACGTGAAACACTGGGTTTTTATTTATTGGGTTATTTATCTTGGATTTTTGCAGCAGGAAAAACGAGGCTAAATTCTGGGATATAAAAGCTTTGCAATAATCGTGCTTCAGAAAAATTTGGAAAAATGTCCTGTGTGTTGTGCCATTCTACCTGTTTCAGTTTAGAGAGCCGTCCACGAAACTTCGGTGAAAATTGATAACGCTTACCTTCCCACGCTTGTCTGATTTGCAACATCGCTGCAGGGATATGATGACTATTAATATAGAAAGAACGCTGTGAACGTGATTTTTTTAAACGGATCTGCATTTTGTGTTGTTCAACTTCTATAGTACAGACCACTTCATTGTCATGTTGTTGCCATTCAAACTTTGCCAACTCTTTAGGAATACCCCAGAGTTTTTGACCATGAATGACAGAGATATCTGTCGAAACATAAATCTTAGGAATCGAACTTAACCTTTTCTTACTCCATAAAGGGTGATCTAAAATTAGCAATTCGTCATAAGGGCCCACAGGTGAATCATGGTATCGGACCAATAACACCTGAACCACACGACCTAAAGGCGATGTCGCTAAACGGAACATCTGCGCTTGTTGGATAAAACTCGGAGAGATCCAATAATTCAAAATAAAAGCATCGCCACGCAGTTGCCAAGGCGGTAAATGTGTCAATGCAGTGTCCGACGGTATTATTTGCGTCATCATTGTTCTCGTTTTAATAATGGCAGAATAATTACTTTTTAATCATCAAAGACTAATATACAGTCAATAACAAGTACGAGATCAACCAGAAGAGTTAACAAATGTTAAAACAGATTTTATTTACCGCAGCACTTGGCTGTGTGAGCTTAAGCAGTTTTGCTGCCAATACTATTGTCGAAATGAAAACCTCTCAAGGCAATATTGAAATTGAGCTATTCAATGACAAGGCACCTATCTCAGCTAAAAACTTTGAAAGCTATGCAAAAGAAAAATTTTATAACGGCACGATCTTTCATCGCGTGATTCCTGGATTTATGGTTCAGGGTGGGGGCATGGATGTCAAAATGCAGGAGAAGCCAACAAAAGCGGCTATTAAGAATGAATCAAGTAATGGCTTGAGCAATAAGCGCGGCACATTGGCAATGGCACGGATGAATCATCCTGATTCAGCAAGTAGTCAGTTCTTTATTAATGTTGCAGACAATGACTTTCTCAATAAAAGTGCAATGAATGCGGGATATGCTGTTTTTGGTAAGGTCACTAAAGGTATGGATATCGTCGATAAAATCGTAAAAGTTCCAACTGCGAACTATGGAATGCATCAGAATGTCCCTGTAAACCCAGTAGTTATACAGAGTGTGGTGATTAAAGCAGCACCTGTAAAAAACTAAGCACACAAAATAGGAAAAATATTTTACATGATATTTGTAATAAATATCATGTATTTATGTGAGTAAAGTGTGTTTTTTGAACCATAATGGTGCATAAAAATAAAACACTCGTGTTCTTTGTGAGTGAAAAGCACTTGCACGTGTAAGAAATTGCCCTATAATGAGCACCATACCGACGAGATAGACGGAAACGAACGAAACGCGAAGCGTTGAGTTGTTGAGTTTATCGAAGTCCAGCTTCTAGCATTGACGAGATGTTAGAAAGATCATTAAGAGATTATGAAGAACAACTTGTGTGGATTTTTACTGGTTGATCAATCGAAAATATTTCATTGATTGATGGTAGGAATTACTCGAAGTTTATTTGAGCAAATTTTTGTCAGTAATTGATGAGCCAAGATTGGTACCCTTTAAGGTACTATTGATTTTAAACTGAAGAGTTTGATCATGGCTCAGATTGAACGCTGGCGGCAGGCTTAACACATGCAAGTCGAGCGGGAATAGGTAGCTTGCTACCGATTTCTAGCGGCGGACGGGTGAGT